>PUMT01000155.1 GCA_003551495.1 Bacteroidota bacterium | reverse complement strand
GATCATTGAATCATTCAGAAAAAACAAAGAAGTCATAGAGTTTTTTGCAATGGGGTCACATTTGAATCAGGAATACAAGAAGCAGTTCAGGGAATTCCAGAAAGAAGATATTGAAGCCAGGCTGTGGCAGATCATTGATCAGCATATTGAAACTCAACAAGAAGAGAATGGGAAGGACATTAAAGAGGTAATCAAGAGACTGTTTGAATAATGAAAATTGGTAACGGATTAATTTTATGGCAGAAGTTTCGAATGTTTATGTTGTAAGTTATGAATGGCATGTCATTTTATTACATCCGTTACTATGCTTAACTCCCCAGTTACTGGCCACAATAAAGCCAAAAAATTTACTGCCAGTACTTCATCGGCTACAAAATTTTATATTTGAAAAAGGATGAGATGAAGAGGACAACATAATAAAAGCGCAGATAAAAATGAGAATGAGATAATTGCGCAATGGGCATATGAGGTTTTGCGGAAATAATACAAATTCACGCACTTAAGTGAATGAAGTTAATAAAATTTTTAAAGGTATTTCTTTGTGGGAATAATTGTCATAATGGGATGCAAATACTTTCAAACAAATAAATAACTTTTAATCAAATGGCTACAAACGATCCTCTGATTTATCTTGAAGGCTTTTATAATTTGAACAATGACATATTGGAGAATTTGGATAAGTATATTGGAATCCCTTTTAAAAATGAAACCAATAATAACAGATATGACAAACTTAATGGGACGACCTTTGGAGGGCCTGCTGAAATACCCTATATTTATTTTTTAAAAGACCTGTCAAATGAACAAGAAATTATATGGTCAGACAAAAAAAACTCAAGACAGGAGAAATATTTGCTCGCCAGGATTATATTAAAAAAGTAATTCTGGATATAAAACCAGTCAATATATTTCTCGGTCAGTTAGCCAGACATAATTTTGATACTAAAGATTTTTATCTAAGATTTGAGGGCACAGTGATAAATTTTGAAAATACTATTCAAGGCAACTATAATTGGACCAAAAACTAAAAGAAATGGCTGATGAAGTGCTGGATGGAGGGCTGCCTGTCCTGAGCAAAAAAGAGATTTCTTTATATAATAATAAACTGACTCTTTATAAACAGTTTGTGGTGATTGATAATAGTATGTAAAAGGAGATTACAGATGGGAAAAGCCCTACAGCTGATGGTATATATTGTTTTTACAGCCTTGCATCTGGTGTTACATGCAAATAACCCAATCCCTTCAAGTCCTCGTTCCAGGCAAGCCATTGAACGGGTAAAGCCTGATCTGGAGGCCCAATTGGAGACCAAAGGTTTAAAATGGGGAAGTGCTACTTTTATTAGGATCTTCAAAAAAGAAAAAAAGCTTGAGGTTTGGCTGAAAAGCGATGATTCTTTTGTGCTTTTTAAAACTTATGACATCTGCAGTTATGGTCCTGGTGGTCCAGGTCCAAAATTAACAGAAGGAGACCAAATGGCACCTGAAGGTTTTTATTTCGTTACCCCAAATCAACTCAATCCTTCAAGCAACTTTCACCTTGCCTTTAATATAGGATACCCCAATGCTTTCGACAGGTACCATGGCCGCACTGGTAGTTTCATTATGGTGCATGGCAGGTGTACATCAATAGGTTGTTTTGCCATGCAGGATGATCCGGTGGAGGAAATCTATGCCCTGGTTGATGCTGCCTTAAGAAATGGACAACCGTTCTTCAGAATTCATATATTCCCTTTCAGGATGACTGCATGGAATATGCTCAGGTACAGAACAAACCCCAATTTTTCTTTCTGGGAAAATCTCAGGGAAGGATATTTGTTTTTTGAAGAAAATGGAAATAAGCCACCCAATGTTAAAGTAAGGAATGGCAGGTATGTTTTTGAATAATGATTACTTGTTAAAGGCTTAAATAAGAAAAGCTACTATTGTTTAATACCTTCGAGTGCCCTATCTGCAAAGGCCCAAACTGGGCAATGGGAAGGGTATGCGAACATTGCAAAACCAATGTAAGCCGATGGAGAAATATGCCTTTGAGTATTTTCGGGTTAAAATTTTCTGATATGTGCATGCTCAAAACACAACTCAACGAGCTGGTAAGACAGGGAAAAGCAGGATGTTTACCATTCCAGGAATCCGGACTACCCCTTCCCTGCCCGGCAAACAGGGTGGTTGTAAAGGGATTCAGGAGGTAATTTTGCAGTTAACTATTACACTTTAAACAAGAAATAAAATCTAATGTATAGTTAAGACTTTTCTGACTCAACAGCAGTCAGCCATGCATCTCCGATGATCCTTAGCTGCTTTTCAGGAAAGCCTATCCCCAGTCTTGGCATGGCGCCCCCCTTTAAGATTGCCGAGAATAACCTGACATACTGTTCCTTGGTGTACATCTTTCCGCGCCTGTTGGTTGCAGTTGAGGCGTGAAGCAACCGTCCTTTTGTTGTTTCCCTGGCATATTCAAGGCATCTTGAAATAACCAAAACGTCTTGATTCCATCGATAGGGATTCCATTCTGTCAGGTATTCATCAAAAATACCTTTCAGGTTATCAATGTGACCGCCGCTATATCGATTGTTATGAACGGTTGGGGCGCTTGCATTGATACAAATGCTAAGTGATGGTTGTTCTTTCTTGATCGCAGATACTATTCGTATTAAAGCATTTCTGACAATTGCCGAATTATCAGCACCCCCTTCTCTAAGATTTCTGCAGTTTGTACAGTAACACCCTGATTTCATCACCCAGGGGATGTCAAAAAAGAGGCCGTTGAATTCCGCCAAATGCATTCTGTCTAGGATTCTCGGTATAATGATATGATCGACATAACTTGATGCAGGACACATCATTGCCAATGCAAGCCTTTTTCCTGCATAACTCAATATGTTACCACCTTCATCTCTTTGAGCAAAAGGGATGAATTTTTTGTGTTGCTTAAGATTTTCTGTGCCGAAAACACCGGTGTAAAAATATGCCGTCATACCCTGATCGTGAATTACTTCAATGCAATTCTTTAACCTTTCACGCTGAGTGGCACGGTGTAAATGGGAACCGGCATGCTCAATCTCAGCAAATCCGTTTTCCCTGAGGCTTTTAATATATGTGGTATATGCGGCAAGATTAAACCGGTTATGGACATTGAACTTATCGTGGATGTAATTCCTGATTCCCTTCACGTGATATTTTTAAATATTTAGAACACTATCTTTCATCCAGTTAATCGGCCTGCCTGATTCTTGCAGTCCGATTTTTTTATTGAAGCTTGCACAAGCTGCTAAATGCGATAACAGATAATGACCAAATGATATCAATCATAAGAAATAATTAAACAATCACCTTTTGCATGTAAACAGTAAATTACAATGTACATTTTTTCGCAAATAGCGATGTACAGATTTTAGCAAATAAGGATGTACATTTTTTCATTTTCGGGTCACTCAAAAATAAAGAACAAAATCGACTTTT
>PUMT01000265.1 GCA_003551495.1 Bacteroidota bacterium | reverse complement strand
GGTCAACTTGAATATTTCCCCTTTGTTGAAAAGGTTTATCCTTCCGATGCCAATTTCCTTCTTGTAAGGGTTGACAATGCAGGGAGGTTTTACCGTCACCTCTCCGGCAGGGGAGTGATTGTAAGGGACCGCTCCGGAGAGCCCGGGTGTGACAATTGTGTTCGCATTACCATAGGTACGGTCAGGGAAAATAAAAAACTGCTCAGGGCAATGAGTGAATATAAAACGAAATAGAATATGGAAAAGAAAAAGGCTCTTTTTATTGACAGGGACGGTACACTGATAGTTGAGCCTCCCGATACCTTTCAGGTTGATTCGCTTGACAAACTTGAGTTTTTGCCCGGGGTATTCCGGAATCTTTATGATATACGTAAAATGACAGATTATGAACTGGTGATCGTGTCAAACCAGGATGGGCTTGGCAAGCCTCAATACCCGGAAGAGGCATTCCGTCAGGTGCAGTCATTTATGTTCAGGGCTTTCAAAAACGAGGGTGTTGAATTTGATGATGTGCTGATAGATCGTTCAAAAGAAGCGGAGAACAAACCGACCCGCAAACCCGGAACCGCTATGCTCACCGGTTATATGACAGGTGAGTACGACCTTGCTTCAAGTTATGTAATAGGTGACAGGATAACCGATATTGAGCTTGCAGCCAATCTTGGTGCAAAAGGCATTCTCATAGGTGGCCGGGAAAGGGAAGACGAGGTGAGGGAGGCAGGACTGGAAGGAAGTTGTGCCCTGATAGCTGAAGAATGGGACGCTATTGCCACATTCCTGCTCAACCCTGGAAGGAAATCGTCATACAGGAGAAAGACGGGTGAAACTGACATTTTTGTTGAACTGGAAATTGACGGTGAGGGGAAAGCAGGTATTGAAACGGGACTGAACTTTTTTGACCATATGCTGGAACAGGTTGCACGGCACTCCGGGTGCAATATCAATATAAAGGCGTCAGGCGACCTGCACGTAGATGAACATCATACCATTGAGGATACGGCGCTTGCACTGGGCTATGTATTCAGGGAAGCACTGGGCAGCAAAAGGGGTATTGATCGCTACGGGTTTGTACTGCCAATGGATGATTCGTTGTGTCTTGCAGCTTTGGATCTGGGCGGACGCACATGGTTGTCATGGGAAGCCTCTTTCAAAAGGGAAAAGATTGGTGATATGCCTGCAGAGATGATACCCCATTTTTTCAGGTCATTCTGCGAACAAGCGCGCTGCAACCTCCATATTAATGCAAAGGGTGAAAACGAACACCATAAGGCTGAAGCAATATTCAAGGCATTTGCACGTGCCCTGAAAATGGCGGTCAGAAAAGAACCGTTCAGCGGTGATCTCCCTTCAACAAAAGGATACCTGTAATGATGAAGAATGAGAAAACAGTAATAATAAAATACAATGCCGGCAATATCTCTTCGGTATGGTTTGCCCTGGCAAGACTGGGAGTGGAAGCCGAAATAACCACTGATGCCGGCACCATAAGAAAAGCCGGCAGGGTGATCTTCCCCGGCGTGGGAGAGGCGTCCTCAACCATGAAGTATATGAGGGAGATGGGACTGGACAGTGTACTGAGGGGGCTTTCGCAACCGGTACTTGGTATATGCCTGGGGATGCACCTTATGTGCAGCAGTTCGGAAGAAGGGAACACACCCTGCATGGGCATATTTGATTCCGTCGTCAAACGGTTCGTGAAGGGGAAAGTGCCCCATACAGGGTGGAACAGTATATCATCACTGAAAGGGCCTCTTTTTGCAAATAGTTCGGAAAACAGCTATTTCTACTTTGTGCACAGCTACTATGTGCCGGCGGACAAATTTACAACTGCCGTCTGTGATCATGAAACACCATTTGCTGCTGCAATACAGAAAGACAATTTTTTTGCCACCCAGTTTCACCCGGAAAAAAGCGGTGATGAGGGTGAAAAAGTATTAAAACAATTTCTTGAGATATGATTGAAATAATTCCTGCAATTGACCTGATTGACGGAAGGTGTGTGCGACTCAGTCAGGGATCTTTTCAGAAAAAAACAGTTTACCCCGCTGATCCTGTGGATATGGCTGTATGGTTCATGGACAAAGGCTTCAGGAGGCTTCACATGGTGGACCTTGACGGGGCAGGTGAAGGGAGGATGAAGAACCTGCATGTTCTTGAGAAGGCGGCATCGAAAACCTCACTTGTAATTGATTACGGTGGTGGTATAAAGTCTGTCCAGGACGTGATGCTGCTTATTGATCACGGTGCTTCCATGGTTTGCATAGGCAGTATGGCAGTTGCCAGTCCGCCGGAGTTTGAAAAAGTACTTGAAAGTACCGGTTCTGACAGGGTTATACTTGCCTCAGATATAAAGGACGGTACAATTGCTGTGTCGGGATGGAAAGAGGACAGTGGTATTGATCCCGCCGGCTTTCTGCGGGAGAATATTGCCAAAGGGGTAAAGACGGTTATGTGTACAGATGTGTCAAGGGACGGAATGTTTACAGGCCCTGCAGCAGAACTTTACAGGTCACTCAAAAAGGAGTTTCCGGAAACTGCTATAATTGCCAGCGGAGGTGTTTCTTCTGCCGGTGATATTGAAATTCTTGAAGGGATTGGACTGGAAGGAGTAGTAGTAGGGAAGGCGTTTTATGAGAACAGGATAAATACGGAAGAACTTAAAAAATACTTACACTGAAACCAGCTAACATGCTAGCAAAAAGAATTATTCCGTGCCTGGATGTAAAGGACGGAGAGGTAGTCAAAGGGATAAACTTCAGGAACCTGAAAAATATCGGCGATCCGGTGGAACACGGCTCTTACTATTCCTCGGCAGGGGCAGATGAACTTGTTTATCTCGATATAACAGCAACCAACGAGAAAAGGAAGTTGCTGTCCGGACTTGTAAAAAGGATTGCCGCTGAAATATCCATTCCCTTCACCGTGGGAGGAGGTATAAATGAGATCTCAGATGCTGGTACACTGCTTGATGCGGGTGCGGACAAGATATCTGTAAATTCAGCTGCAATTGATAATCCGGAGCTGGTCGATAGTATGGCGCGGCTTTTCGGCACACAGTTCGTTGTTGTTGCAATTGATGCAAAAGAGGAAAACGGTGTATGGAAGGTTTATGCAGGAGGTGGTACCCGCCCTGCCGGCAGGGAGCTGTTTGAATGGGCAAAAGAGGTGCAGGAAAGGGGGGCGGGAGAGATCCTGTTTACATCAATGAACCATGACGGCACAAAGAAAGGTTTTGCATGCAAAACACTTGCAGCCCTTTCGGATATCCTTTCCATTCCGCTAATAGCTTCCGGCGGTGCAGGAAAAAAGGAGCATTTTGAAGAGGTTTTTGCAAGGGGGAAGGCTGATGCCGCCCTTGCTGCCAGCGTATTTCACTACAGGGAAATAGAAATACCCGAACTAAAAAGATACCTTCATGAAAAAAATATTACGGTCAGATTATAATCCTGAACCCGATTTTGAAAAGTGTAACGGACTGATACCGGTGGTT
>PUMT01000211.1 GCA_003551495.1 Bacteroidota bacterium | reverse complement strand
CCTGAAACCTGCCATTCCGGCGGGCAGTTCAGGAAGCAAATGCTGAGCAATTACAACGGAAGGTTCTTTATTTTCAAAAACCCCCTCTTCAAGCATTCTCTTTGCTCCTCCCGGCAATGTCTCCTCACCCGGCTGGAAAAGTAAAAGGACATCACCTTTTAATTCCTGTTCAATTTTCTTTAAAATTCTTGCAGCACCAATCAGACAAGCTGTGTGAACGTCGTGACCACAGGCGTGCATTACACCGGGATTCCCGGAAGCAAACGGTAGCCCGGTTTCCTCATTTACAGGCAATGCATCCAGCTCTGCCCTCAAAGCAACCCTTTTCCCGGCACCCTCCCCTTTTATTTCTCCAACGATGCCGTTGCCGGCAATTTTGCTGAAAGGTATTCTGTATTCATCCAGTTTTTTTGCAACAAAAGCAGAAGTTTCGTACTCCATGAAAGAGAGTTCCGGATTCTGGTGAATATGTTTTCTAATAGAACAGGTATCCTGAAAGAATTCGGTCGAATATGATTTGATGATATTTTTTACATCCATCTGGAATATTATCTTTGAGTGCTTTAAAAACCAAATTAGAAATTGTTTGTTTATTTTCTGAGGATCCTGATAATGCGATCCATTCTGGTTATGTTTGTAAATATATGACTATTATAGGTCATTTTAAATAATTGTCCACCGCCTGGTTGTTCAAAATATTTAATCAGGGTGAACCGGAAACAGGTAGAAGATAATTTTTTATTCAAAATGCACGTACTTTAGTTATTCCAAAAATTAAAAA
Source organism: Bacteroidota bacterium (assembly GCA_003551495.1). Taxonomy (GTDB): domain Bacteria; phylum Bacteroidota; class Bacteroidia; order Bacteroidales; family PUMT01; genus PUMT01. The sequence goes on along the minus strand of PUMT01000211.1, from coordinate 45,291 downwards.
TCTATTCAGATATTTGAACAATAATAATAATTTCGCAAAATGAAATTTTTTTGATAATGGCTGAAAAAAAGCAGGAAAAAAGTGCCTTGTCAGTCAGCAAAGGAGTAGAGCAGCCACCTGACATGAACGAGGAAATAATTAAAAAATACAGGATTCGTAAGAAGCGAAGGTATTCAGTTGAAGAATATACAGAAGGTATAATATCAGGCAACAGGAACATTCTTAGCCAGGCTATCACACTTATAGAAAGTTCACTTCCCGGGCATCATGAAATGGGGCAGAAAATAATTGAGAATTGCCTGCCTCATTCTTCTTCGTCCGTCAGGATAGGGATTACAGGCGTCCCCGGTGTAGGGAAAAGCACTTTCATTGAATCATTTGGGAAAAAACTCACATCCTCCGGGAGGAAGATAGCGGTACTGGCAATCGATCCTACAAGCCAAAAAACGAAGGGAAGCATACTTGGGGATAAAACCCGCATGGAAAGGCTTTCCACTGATCCAAATGCTTTTATCCGTCCTTCGCCTTCAGGGGGGTCACTTGGAGGAGTTGCCCGCAAAACGCGTGAAAGCATCATATTATGCGAAGCAGCGGGATTTGATACAATATTCATAGAAACAGTAGGAGTTGGGCAGTCTGAAACAGCCGTGCACTCCATGGTTGATTTCTTTTTACTACTTATGCTTGCAGGGGCAGGAGATGAACTCCAGGGTATCAAGAGGGGGATTATGGAAATGGCCGACCTGATTGCAATTACCAAAGCTGACGGGGATAATATTAAAAAAGCACAGATGGCTAAAGTTCAATATGAAAATGCCCTTCGCCTTTTCCCGCCTCCTGGTTCCGGCTGGTTGCCAGGGACTGTAACATGCTCCTCTGTAAACAACAGCGGATTGACAGAAATCTGGGAGAATATCGTTGAATATACTGAACATGCCAAAGGCAACGGATATTTTGAAAGCAGAAGGAGGGAACAGGCAAGATACTGGATGCATCAGACAATTAACGAGAAACTTAAAAACAGGTTTTATAACAATTCCCGGATAAAATCGTTAATGAAAAAAATTGAAAATGATGTAATAGCTGACAGGATCACCAGCTTTGAAGCTGCAAGAAGACTAATAGATGTGTATTACAGTGAATCTCGGAAAGGGGAATAACCAGGTTTATTGTAACAGATGGATTTATCACAACTTTTTACAAACATAAATATTTTCTTATGATCAGGATTACTTTATTATTTGTGATTTTGCTAACTGCCTTTTCATGCAAACGCCAGGATAAGTTTACTATTTCAGGTGAGTTGGAAGGAATTGAAAATGAGAAGGTATATCTTTTAAAATTTATTGACGGAGAACGAAGGCCTGTAGATTCGGTTTATATGGATGGCAATAAATTCTCTTTTACCGGCAGTGTCGATGTCCCTCAGTTTTATCACATTGGCTTTGAAGAGAGGGTTTTGACTATTGAAATTTTCATGGAAAATTCTGATATTGAAGTCATATCCAGCAGGAGAAACCTCTCCGAAGCCCGGGTAACAGGTTCATCCGTTCATGACGAGTACAACAGGTTCAGGCTTCAGCTAATTAATGTAGAACTCGATATAAATGATGTTGTAAACGATATGGAATACCTCAGAAGGTGGGGACACTATGAGGAAGCAGAAAGGATGAAGGTAGAGCTGCATGAACCGCTTTTGGAGGAAAGATTGGAATTCCTTCAGGAATTTGTTAAAGCTAATAACTCATCGCATGTAGGTGCTTTTGTTTTATATTTTCATCTTATGTATGAACTGGATACGGAAGAGCTTGAGAATATGCTTGGCGGGTTTGATCATACAGTTGCAGAATCGCCATATTTGAAAGCTGTTGAATGGGAACTTGAAAAAAGGGAAAGGGTCGCCCCTGGCAATCCCTTAATCGATTTTACCCTGGAAGATTCCGAAGGCAACCCTGTTTCGCTATCATCCTTTGCCGGTAATGGCTACCTTATTTTGGATTTTACCGCTTCGTGGAGTGATAGCTGCAGAGAAGCATTACCCGGCTTGCAAAAGGTTTATTCCGAATTCAGTGACAGGGGATTGGATGTGGTTAGTGTATCACTTGAAAACAACAGGGAGGATTGGCTTGAATTCATTAAACAGGAAGGACAGGATTGGAATTATTTGACAGACATGAAACAATGGAATAGTCCGGCAGCAGAAGCCTATCTGGTAAGGTCGATTCCTCACTGGGTATTGATAGATCCGGAAGGCAAAATTGTTTACAACGGTCTTGATTCGGTTGAAAAGCTTTATGATGAGTTGAAAAGACTGCTTTGATATTGTTTCAGATATTCAGGCTTCTGATGCTGAAAATTTTTTGCAATGAATTGAATCACTGTTTCGTTAAATTAAAAGTATATATATATTTACATTTATAAAACTGAAAAAGTAATAAAAAATGAAAAAAACACTTTTTTCACTCGTCCTGATTCTGGCATTGGCTTCCTGTAAACAGGAAGGTTACAGAATAACAGGAGAGATCCAGGGCATTGAAGAAGGTAAGGTTTACCTTCTCAAAGCCGAAACCCGCGAAATGGTAAAGGTTGACTCAGTTACCTTAACTAACGGGGCGTTCACTTTTACCGGCAGTGTGGAGTATCCCGGACTGTACATGATTGAAGCGGAGAATGCAGAAGGGAGGTTGCGTTTCTTTCTTGAGAATTCCACAGTTACAATCAAAGCAGATGCTGGTGATATGGAAAACGGTGAAGTTACAGGTTCGTCAGTGCACGACAAGTATATGGAATTTTCCGTGAAAGAGGCAGGATATAATGAAAGATTGTCAGATATTCTGTCTGAGCTTACAGAGTTGAGGGCGGAAGGTGATGAGGAGGCGTTCACCAGTATGATGGAAAATGATTACCGTCCTTTGCATGAAGAGAAGGAAGAATTTGTAAAGGACTTCATTGCCGGCAATCCCTCTTCATTTGTTTCCCCTTTCATTTTATACAGTCAACTCTGGAGGTCTCTTGAAACAGATGAGAAAAACAGGATTCTGTCATCTCTTGATTCCAGGGTTGAAAGATCACCTTTCGCAAAAGCAATGAAAGATGAGCTCGAAAGACTCCTGAGAGTTGATGTTGGACAACAGTTTGTTGACTTCACAATGGAAGATCCTGATGGTAACTCCCGTTCACTTTCTTCCTTTACCGGAGATGGATACCTGCTGCTTGATTTTACTGCTTCATGGTGCGGTCCGTGCCGAAGTATAAATCCCGCCAAGGTTGATGTTTATCATGACTTCAGGGATTACGGCTTTGATATAGTAAGTGTGTCGCTTGACCGTTCTTATGATGAATGGGTTAAATACATTGAAGAGGACAATCTCGAGTGGCATCATATATCAGACCTTCAGGCATGGAATAGTGAGGCTGCATCAATATATGGTGTAAGGTCAATTCCATACAGTGTTCTCATTGATCCGGAAGGGAAAATAGTTGAAAAAGGCCTCAGGCCCGATGCACTTCGTGAAAAGCTTAATGAATTGCTGAGGTAATTTCCTCCTCTTTTTATAAAAAAACAGCCCGTATTACGGGCTTTTTTTATGCGCATAAATTAAATTGCTTAATTTTGCTGTCGGTTTTGCCGGTTCAGGTTTTCAGTTAATTTTCGTCCTTATGCAAAAGAATACTGTAAACATAAAAAATAAAAAAGCCTCCTTCAATTTTCAGTTTCTTGAAAAGTTTATTGCAGGTATTCAGTTAACAGGCACCGAAATAAAATCAATTCGTCTGGGAAAAGCAAGTTTGACTGACAGCTACTGTTACTTTCAGGGAGATGAGCTATTTGTAAAAGGAATGCATATTGCTGAGTATTCTCATGGCACATATAACAACCATGACCCTAAACGTGACAGAAAACTTCTGTTAACCCGCCGGGAGTTGAAAAAACTTAAAAAGAAATCAGAGGAAAAGGGGATGACTATTGTAGCAACACGTCTTTTCATTAATGAGAGGGGACTGGCAAAGCTTGACCTTGCTCTTGCCAGGGGTAAAAGAGAGTTTGACAAGCGTGAAGATATTAAAAGGCGGGACGCGGGACGTGAGATAAGCAGATTGTCAAAATTTTAGTTGATCCTGAAAAGCACTCCGTGATGTAGTCAGTTACTGGGAAAAGAAAAAGTCGATTAGTTCGTAAATGTCATTAACAGTCAGCGGAGAATCATAGCTGAAAAAATCTTCTATTGCACGTGTCAGCTCCTTAAATGAAATTTTCCCGTCACCGTCGGTGTCAACAAACCGGAATTTTTCCGGCAGTTCATCTCCTGCTCCTTTCAGAGATCCCGGGAATCTGTAAGGGGCCATTGAAGTTACAAGGTGAAGTTCATCGCGCGGTATTGCATTATCCCTTTCGGAAAGCACTTCTGCGAACTTTTCCGGAGTTATTTTCCTGCCATACTCATCAACCATTGCCCCGGGCGGGGTATCGCGTTCCTTGTCAAGATAATCAGGTACACCGTCCCCGTCGCTGTCAACCGGACAACCTCTTTCATCCACTTCCACCCCCTGCGGGGTTCCCGGACATTCATCATACAGGTCAAATACACCATCACCATCCGAGTCGGTTACCAGGAGTGAGTCAAATACAACATCAGCATAAAGCCTTTCTACTATAACAGTTTCAGGTTCTGAAAACAGGTCAAGATGAAGTGACACATATGTATATGAGAAACGGTCGTTCCTTTTACTGGCATTTATTCCCGATACACCCCGGGTAACATTGTCAAGCATGTCCGTAAAAGTGAAATGGAATGATGTCCCGATCCTCATGTTAACCCGGTCGGATACCCTGAAATCAAGTCCGGCACTTACGGGAATCCCAAAAGCAATCTGGGGATAGTCACCCAAACCGTAAATGTCTGCCTGCCTGAGGTCTGTTTCATAAACATAATTTCTGCTGATAATAATACTTTCGCCTGCATTCGGTGCCTCTTCAGGGATATTGCGTATGGTGCCGTCTGACCAGTAATTGTAACGCCTCCCATGAGAATCATACAGGTCTGCTTTAGGATTGAAACGGAAAGATTCAACACCGGCGGAAATATAGGGAGTTATGAATCTGCCGGGTGAAATGAAATGCCGGAAACCATACTCAAGGTTTATGCCGAAATTTATGACCTCTGATTTGAAGTTCAGGTTTTTTTCAGGATTGTTGAATGAGCGGTCATTCCCGGAAATGTTCCCGGTTAGCATATAAAAATTGAGGCGGTATAAATGCCTGCTGTCCATAAAAGTTGACACATTGACCCTGTAGCCGGGATGTGAGCCCAGATAATTCCTGTAATAATCGTTAACATCTCCGAAAAAGTTCAATGTCCCGATTCCGAATGACACAACAGGCTTATAAACAGGGTTTTCTACTTCAACTTCTTCCCGCAGCATTTCATCCAGCTCTGTTTTTTCCTGGGAAAAGCCCTTTACTGTAAAAAAAGCAAAAAACAAAACTGCTGCAAATAATAAAATGATCTGCCTCATTTTTTCAGTTGGGTAACTATAAAAAACTTTATTTAGCTTACGAAAAAACGGGAAATATGTTATACCTGCCTTTATTTATACCACTGCTGGTTTGTTATCATCAGTGCCTCCTGAACAGTAATACGAGATCCGTCATTATAGGCAGTAACAAATGCATCTTTAATCGGAGTGTTTTCCCAGATACTGTTTCTTGAATCACGCGCATTCCTGTAAACATAATAAGATCCTACTGAATACTTGATCCACCCCTCATGGATCTCAGTAGTTACAATCCTGTCAATATTCCGGCGGCCAAAATAGTCCTCTGTATCCACAGGTTTGCTGCCTGCCGCAATTTGTACACGGTAATAAACACCCGGTTCCCTTTCAAGGGGATTGGGAAGTTCTACAGAACCCGGCCTTACACCGGGAGATTCGGTAAATACAGGTTCTTTAACGGCTGTTACTTCAGGTTCTGCAACATACTCCGGTTCTTTAACGGCTGTTACTTCAGGTTCTGCAACATACTCCGGTTCTTTAACCGAAGGTACAATACCTGCAACAAAATTCTTTTTTTCTTCCTCTGAAAAAACAGTAATATTCTCGTTCTTCTCGGCTATTTCAAGTGTGCGTGGTGTGCCGTTTTCCATATGTGTATAATAACCACTGATTCGGGGCGAAACTTCTGTTTCTTCTTCGGGAATAAGTTTATAGGATACAATAAAAAAGTTTTCAGAAGGCAATGTATTCCAGTAGAACTCCACTTTCCGGTCTCCAAAAGAAAAGAGTCCCCCTTTGCTTTCCATTTCTTCTGCACTGAATCCGTAGGGCAATGACTCCTCAATTTTTGCAAAACCACCTGCGGAAGAAGCAGGATATACAAGAATATTAACGATATAATTTTTTCCGTCATAAGAAGGGGTTTGTCTTGCTGCCAGACTGCCGGTTTTATCTGCAGGTGCCATGTAACCGGGTGACAGCTTGTAAGATTCAGTTACATCTACAATTTCACTTTTATCAACCCATGGAGCAGGATCGATTAAAACCCTTGATTTCTCCGCACTAACTGAATGCCTCCGGTTATCGTGAACATAACTGAGAGTACCACCCAGCTCCAGTTCACCTGCCAGTCTTTCATCTATGTGAAGCTCATAGCGTAAAGTGAACTTTTCGGCATCGGGGAGTCTCAACCATATTACAGATATTGCATTGTCCTGAAAAGTGAAATTTGCTTCAAGGGGATAAACCGGAGATGCTTTTATTCCTTCGGGCAGTTCCTGGTGAAAGCGTGCAAACCCTTCTGCTTCATTTTTGTGAAACTCAACTTCCACTTCAATTGTGCTTCCCGATTCTGTTTTTTGAGGAGTTATAATTTGCATGGACATATCCTGCCCGGAAAAGTCGCCTGCAAGTATTGCAGCAAAAAGTCCAGCCAGCATTAAGATATATTTAGCCATGCCGTTTTAATTGATAAGGCAATATATAAAAAAAATCAGAAATTTGGACTAAGAAGGTATTTTGAATAAAATGCGTTTATCTGCTCAATAGCTTCATCGGCTGTATCAACCAGTTTGAACAACTCAAGGTCTTTTTCGCAAATATTCTCTTCTTTTTCAAGCATAACCTCTTTTATCCATTTGATAAGGCCGTCCCAGAAATCTTTTCCTACCAGTATGATCGGGAACCTTCCTATCTTTTCAGTCTGTATGAGTGTTATCGCTTCAAACAGTTCGTCGAATGTTCCAAAGCCACCGGGAAGAACGATAAAGCCCTGAGCATACTTGACAAACATCACTTTTCTGACAAAAAAATGATTGAAATTTATTAGCTTATCCGTATCTATATACATGTTGGGTCCCTGTTCCATTGGCAGATCAATGTTCAGGCCTACAGACCTTCCTCCTCCTTCTTTTGCCCCCATATTGGCAGCCTCCATTATTCCTGCCCCTCCTCCGGTAATGACGCCGTATCCGTTCTTCGTAAGCTTATAGGCAATCTCCTTTGCCAGCTTGAAATATTTATTGTCGGGCCTGGTTCTTGCGGAGCCAAAAACGGAAACACAAGGCCCGATGCGGCTGAGTTTTTCAAATGCTTCGACAAACTCAGACATTACCTTGAATATTGTCCATGAGTCGAATGTTTTTATCTCATTCCAGTCTTTTTCAACAAAAGCTTCCTTTATTTTGTCTTCTCCTGAACTCATAATATGTGAATTTTATTGATAATTTTTATACCTCTAAATTAGAAATTCTCCGGCAATTTAAAACTTCTTCGAGCATTTTTCCTGTATAGCTGTACTTTATTTCAGAAATCTGTTCCGGAGTACCTTCAGCTATTATATCCCCGCCTTTCGTTCCGCCTTCCCTGCCCATGTCAATTATGTGGTCGGCCATTTTTATCACATCCGGGTTGTGTTCAATTACAATGATGGTGTTGCCTTTGTTTACCAGATCATTCAATACTTCAAGCAATATGTTTATATCCTCAAAATGAAGGCCTGTTGTGGGTTCGTCAAAAATATAAAGGGTTTTCCCGGTATCGCGCCTGGCAAGTTCTGATGATAACTTTACCCTTTGAGATTCTCCCCCTGAAAGTGTTGTTGAAGGTTGCCCAAGCTTAATATAGCCCAGCCCCACCCTTTGAAGCGTCCTGAGCTTTTGTCTGAGTGAGGGTATTTTGTCAAATAATCCTGCAGCCTGGTTAATAGTCATTTCCAGCACGTCACTTATTGATTTTCCCTTGAATTTTATTTCAAGTGTTTCCCTGTTATAACGTTTACCGTTACAGGATTTGCAGGTAACGTATACATCAGGAAGAAAATTCATTTCAATGGTTTCAACACCAGCTCCCTTGCATGTTTCACATCTACCTCCCTTAACATTGAATGAAAATCTTCCGGCTTTGTAACCTCTTATTTTTGCTTCAGGGGTCTGTTCAAAAATTTTGCGGATATCTGAAAAGACACCGGTATATGTTGCAGGGTTTGAACGGGGTGTGCGTCCGAGAGGAGACTGGTTTACTTCAATAACTTTGTCAATATTCTCTGTTCCTTCAACACCGCTGAAAGGGAGAGGTTCTTTGAGGGAGCCGTAAAGACGCCTGCTGAGTACCGGGTGAAGCGTTTCATTTACAAGACTGGATTTACCGCTTCCGGAAACTCCTGTAACGCACATGAATATGCCGAGCGGAAAACTTGCGGTAATATTTTTAAGGTTATTTCCCTTTGCCCCCCTGATTGTTATTTTTTTACCGTTTCCATTTCTCCGTTTCTGGGGGATTGAAATCTCATACTTTCCTGACAGATACCCGGATGTAAGTGTGCCGGATTTCATTAAACCGGCCGGACTACCCTGTGCCACCACCTGTCCGCCGTTAACGCCGGCACCCGGACCCATATCTATTACTGTGTCTGCCGAAAGGATCATGTCCCTGTCATGCTCAACTACAATAATTGAGTTCCCTTTATCCCTGAGCTTTCGGAGGGAGTCTATCAACTGCATGTTATCGCGGTGATGGAGGCCTATGCTGGGCTCATCCAGTATGTAGAGCACATTCACAAGTTGTGACCCTATCTGGGTAGCCAGCCGGATGCGCTGGCTTTCCCCTCCCGAGAGGCTTTCTGCACGACGGTTCAGTGAAAGATATCCCAGTCCGACATCCGTCATAAATCCAAGTCTTGTAAGTATCTCCTTAATAATTTCAGATCCGATCCTCTTTTGTCTTGCAGTCAGGGCACCTTCAAGGCCTTTGAACCATTCAAGCAGCATTGAAATGTCCATTTCAGCCAGTTGTGATATATTCATTCCGTTTACCCTGAAATAGAGCGACTCTTCTTTAAGCCGTGTTCCTTTGCATTTTTTGCATGTTGTTTTTTTTACAAATTCATCTGAAGAATTCCTTTTTTTCCTGCCGTTGAATCCGTTCCGGTTTTGTTCACGTATATAGCTCAGTACCCCGTCAAAACTCAAAAAATAATTGGAAGTTGATCCCAGAGGTGTGTGTTGAAGTTTTAAGGCCTCATCGGAGCCATAGAGAATAGTTTTAAGGGCTTCATCAGGGATTTCTTCAAGTGGCTGATCAAGTCTGAAACCGTACCGGTTAGCTATTGCCTCGAGTTGCCAGAAGATCAAAGAATTCCTGTAAGGTCCCAAAGGTTTGATAGCCCCTTTTTTAATAGAAAGTCGCGGATCCGGTATGATTTTTTCAATATCCGCTTCAGTAACCAGTCCAAGTCCGTTACAATCCCTGCAAGCTCCTTCAGGTGAATTAAATGAAAAACTGTGTGGTGCAGGTTCATTGTAGGAGATTCCTGTTGTCGGGCACATTAAATGCCTGCTGTAATATTTTATTTCATCAGTTTCAATATCAAGCAGCATTATTGTCCCCTGTCCTTGTTTCATCGCTGTTTCGACAGAACTGTCAAGCCTTTTCCTTTCTTTTTCAGATACAATAAGCTTATCTATTACTATTTCTATGTTGTGGGTTTTGTACCTGTCAAGCTGCATTCCGGCAGATAATTCGGTGATTTTCCCGTTTATCCGTGCATGAATAAATCCTTTTTTACGTATCTGGACAAAAAGCTCTTTGTAGTGACCTTTTCTCCCTTTTACCACAGGTGCCAGTATGCAGGTTTTTTTGTTACTGAAATTTTCAAGTATCAGATTCACAGTCTGGTCATGAGTATATTTTACCATTTTTTCACCGGTGGCAGAAGAGTATGCTACTGCAATACGTGCAAACATAAGACGGAGAAAGTCGTAAATCTCTGTTATTGTGCCTACAGTGGAACGGGGATTGCGGTTTGTAGTCCTTTGTTCAATTGAGATAACCGGACTCAGTCCGGTTATCCTCTCAACATCAGGCCTCTCAATATTCCCCAGGAAATGCCGGGCGTAAGCAGACATAGTTTCCATATAACGCCTTTGCCCTTCGGCATATATTGTGTCAAATGCAAGTGATGATTTTCCGCTGCCGCTGAGTCCGGTGACTACTACCAGTTCATGACGGGGTATGGAAACATCGATATTTTTCAGGTTATGCACCCTTGCGCCCATCACTTCTATGGAATTGCCACGTTTCATGCGTATTTTGTATAGTTAAAATTAATCCCGGCTTTCTGCCGAAAGCCTGTTGGGTTTAATTACTGATCTTTCAGTTTTATTTCCAAAACAAAAAATTTTTGCAAATTTAGCTAAATAAAATGAGGGATGATAATCTCCTGAAACTGAAAAACAGAGATATCCTCAAAAAGGCATATACTATTTGAAAAAGGCTTATTTAGTCAAGGGGAAAATTACCGCGAATTGTTTTGCGGAACCCTTAACCTTGATTCTTCGGCAGGTATTTTTATCACATAGGTTCTGTTTCGTACATTCAGGTAAGGCTTTCTCAACCATGGGTTCAGGAACTTAAGCATTTTGTAATTTGTGCCGTGCTCTTTCGCAAAATCTGCAAAATTATCTATTGTGTTACCAATCTCTACTTCATAATATTCAACAGGTTGATAAAGATCCGATTTACGATACCTGAAACCGTATTTGCCGGGGTTTTCCATTATGGTTTTAATGGCTGCTATCCTGAATATATACCTTGCTGTTTCTTCATTAAGCAATAGATCATAGTAGTTTTCCTCTTCCTGTATCCTTATCTGGTTGTCCATCCCTCTTCTGCCTGCATTATAGGAAGCTGCGGCCATTGTCCAGCTTCCGTATTTTTCATATGACTCCTTAAGGAATTTGCAGGCAGCTTCAGTCGATTTTTCCAGGTGGTAACGCTCATCAACTTCGTCGGTAACAGTTAGTCCGTATTCCCTGGCTGTTTCCCTTAAAAACTGCCAGTATCCCACAGCCCTTGCAGGTGAAATTGCATTTGTCAGTCCGCTTTCAGCCAGTGCAAGATACTTGAAGTCATCAGGCACACCGTGTTTTTCAAGAATCGGTTCTATTACCGGGAAATACCTGTTTGCCCTTTTTATGAAAAGGAGAGTCTGGCTGTGCCAGTAGGTGTTGACCATAAGCTCCCTGTCAAAACTTTCATAAACATCGAAATATTCAAGCGGAATTCTTTCACCTGCAAATTCAACTTCATCAGGTATGTCGAGTGCAAATATTGCATAGTTGCTTTTGAAATCCTGAATGTATGAACTTTCTTCATCCGGCTTGAAAAAACTGAACAGTAAAACAAAAGATGCAAGCAGGAGAGTGAAAAATATAAAAAAAGAGAACCGGTCAAGAAAAGATAATATTCGCATAAAAAATATTTATATAAAATTAGTTAACTTATTATCTTACTGGGGTATTTCTAGCGCCTTATTTAAGTTAAGGGCGAATTTGCAGATGTTCGTCCTGGAAGACAACACAAAAATAAATATTTTACCGTAAATTACCTGCAAACAAACAGATTGATTAAAAAAGGAAGAGTTGCAAAGGATTACTAAAATCTGTAGCGTATCATAGTGGAAAGGCCGAAAGAATAGGGGAATGAGTTCACATTATGGTCAGGATTGAGCGGTGTGACAAAGAAATTAAAGACCGGCTCCAGTGAAATATAAACATCATTTGTTATAGACTGCTCAACACCACCGCTTATGCGCCCGCCAAAATTAAGATCTGTTATACTTTCTGTCTTGCCGATGGGAATCTGTTCGTTAACACGCTGAAGAACTACGTGATTGCCTATCAAAATATTTGCGCTCACACCCCCTGATATGAAAAACCTGCTGTTTTCATTGTTTATAAGGTAAAGCCTTGCATTCAGAGGTATCTGCAGGTATGAGAACCTTTGCTCAATATTGCCCTGAATTGGATGAAAGCTTGATGCGGAAACCTTCTGAAAAGTATTTCCTGATTCAACAGGCTGTCCGGTAGCCGAAGTATTTCCCATGAAGAAGACAGTAGGATGAATTTTGGCTATAGATCCGGTAGAGCTCTGGATGGTCAGGGTATTGGTGGCCTTATCGCGGACTGAAATAATCTTGTCTTTGTTTGAATAGTTAATAGTTTGCCCCATTTGTGACAAGTGTCCCCCAACCTGAATTTCAAAGTTTGGTGTAACAAGATAAGAAAGTGTTATACCGGGAGATATTGAGCCCAGTCCGCTTTCAAATCCGTTGAAATAAGACTTTGGGGTGTCACCAGGTGCACCTGCCCTTAAAGTCCGGTAAGAATAGGAAGATGTAATTTGTACTCCCAAATATATGCGGCCTGATGATGATACGGATCTCCTGTTCCTTGTTTCAGCTGTTTCCTGAGCAATATTATTGGCATTGATGACAGGTAGAGCTGTTTCCCTCCTTTTGATCCCGGAAGGCTCTTTACGGTGGTCACCGTAAAGATATGCCTGTTTTTTTGCAATTTGCTCAAGATTGATGCTTTCCCTCATAACCGGTTTTTCAGACTCCGGTTTTTCTTCACTTGCTGATTGGGCCGGACTGAAATCACTGTCGCTTTTCTCTTTTTCATCTTCAGTTAAGCTTGCAAATACAGGCGAAATATTTTCATACTGAACCATATCCGGCATATCTTCCTGGGAGAAAGTAACCGGATTGTCCGAAACAGGAGAGATAAAGCGAATACCGAACAACATTGCGCCGCCCACGGCAATTACTGCAGCGGTTGAAGCCGCAACCCTCAGGAACGAAAGAAAACGCTTCCTTCTCTTTTCAGATCTGATGGCATGCACAATAGCTTCCCACACCTCGCCGGGAGGTGATTCATGGAAATGTTCCAGGCCATTCCTGAAAAAATTGTCGATATTTTGACTTCTATAAGACACTGCTTCTGTATCTTCTTTTTGCTTTTGAATAAAAATTGTTCACTTTCTCCTGTAATCTTGTTCTTGCCCTGAACAGGTGCGACTTTGAAGTGTTTTCGCTAATGTTCAGCATTTGGGCTATTTCATTGTGTTTGTATCCTTCAATGGCATACAGGTTGAAAACTATCCTGTAATTGCGTGGCAATTCATGTATCATCCCGAGAAGATCCGATTCCGAGAGGTCAGTTGGTGCATTGGGCAGGAACAGGTCGTGATTGTCAGGAAAATCATGAACCAGTGGTATCATGAACCTTTTTTTTCGTATGCCCTGGAGAACAGAATTTATTACTATCTTTTTCATCCAGCCTTCAAAGGAGCCCTTCCAACCGTATTGAATTATTCTGCTGTAAATATTGATAAATGCTTCCTGCAGATAATCCTGGGCTTCTTCGTAATTATCAGCATACCTCAGGCAAATGGCGAAAAACTGCCCTGAATACTGCCTGTAGAGCTGTTCCTGTGCATCTTTCCTGCCGCGTACACAGCCTTGAATGATACTCTTGAGTTTGCTCGTCAAAACATTCAGATTTTATTAATGCTAAATTAATAAAATTATTTTATAAACGAACAAACCATATGTCAAATTATATTTGAAAGAACTTTGGTTTTTTTATAAAACAACCCTGCTCATGAAATGCTTGCGAAGCCAAAAACACAAAACAAATGCATGCTGACAGGGTAAAATGTAAACCAATCTTATTGAAAAATTTTTAATTACAGTTTTAATCCTGTATTTTGGTTCCATATACTAATGAACCAGGCTGCTTTGTATAAAATATTTCAAATTAAAAATATTTTTATATAAATAAGATGCAAAAAACCTGTTCAAAGTTGCATTGCATGTTGATTATGTGTTAATATGTTGTTTATTTTTTATTTTGGGACAGACAATAGCTGTCAATTTTTGGCTTCATGATAAAACAAATACATTGCATAATTAGTTTAATATATGTATAGAGAAGTAATTAAAAAGAAGTTGTACAAAAAATATATTACCAGGATGAAGTATTTATTAAGCCTGTTATTTTTAATTTCTGCCCTTGGTGTAGCAAGGGGACAGGGTAGTGTTCAGCAAATTGCGGAAAATATTAAGTATTTTACCGCAGAGATTCCCTCTCAGAAAGTTTTTCTGCATCTTGACAAGGATCATTATGTGGCCGGCGAGAAGATGTGGTACAAGGCATATCTTCTTGACGCCAGAACGCATGAGCTTGTTTCTGACAGTGTGAACCTTTATGTCGAGTTGATAAGCAACCGCGGCAACCTTATCAAAAAAAGATTTCTCCGAGCAAGGGAAGGTTTTGCCTGGGGTGATTTCGAGCTGGGAGATTCAATACCTGACGGGAATTACCTGGTCAGGGCTTATTCAAAGCCCATGCAAAACAAAGCGCCAGAATTTTTCTTCCACAAAAACATCTATATCAGTAATCCCGATTATGCAAATTACATTGCATTGAATGAACTTATCTACAACCGGAGGTTCAACCGGAGACTGAACAGGATGTCTGAAAATTATGATATTTCCTTTTACCCGGAGTATGGTTCGCTTGTATCAGGGATACCCACAAGAGTTGCTTTCAGGGCAACAAATGAACTTGGTCAGGGAGTTGAATTTGAAGGAGGAAAACTACTGGATGGCAGCGGCAATAAAATTGCTGACCTGAAGACTATTTTCCCGGGTACCGGCATATTTGAATTTACCCCTGAATACGGCGAAAATTATTCAGCAAGGTTTGATTTTGAAGGGACTCTTTTTCCCCGTTCATACGATCTGCCGGGTGTAAAGGAAGAAGGAATAGGATTTATGGTAGAACGGGCAGATGAAGGGGTTCGGATCAAAGTTGTAAACGGATACAGGGATATACCTTCAGATTTATATCTTTTTGGCCATATACGGGGAGACCTCGCCTTTATTGATGAAATAAATTTTGAAGATGAAAGGTTTGTCAAAATAATAGATAAAGTTGATCTTTCTCCAGGTGTAGCCCATTTCGCAATTGCTGAAAAAAACGGGGAAGTAGTTTCAGAGCGCCTGTTCTTTATAAAAAACCTGAAAGAGGTTAAACTTGATACCGATCTGGAAGTGTTAAAGAGTTCTGAAGACTCCAAAAATATTGAGCTACTTTTCAGGGATTCCGAAAATAATCCAGTAGGTGGCAACTTTTCTGTAACTGTAACAGGGGTTTCAAATGATAAGAAATTGCCTTATGAAAATGCTTTTTCATATTTTTTACTGAGCTCTGAATTCCCTGGTTTCGTTGAAAACCCTGCTCACTATTTTTATGATGATAAAGATTTGACTTACAAAGCCCTTGATGCGCTTATGATGACAAAAAGCTGGGAGCGTTTTTCTGTTGCACAGGCAATATCCGGGGATGCCCCGCAGATTGAGTATGCAGACCGTTACGGCATAAATATTTCAGGGACGCTGATAAACCCAATCAACGATCAGCCGGTTAAAGATCAGTCTATACGATTAAGGGTACTTAGCGGATTCAACGACACATATTCAGTTAATACTGATGAAGAAGGGAGGTTTTCTTTTGAAAACCTTGTGTATCCTGATTATGTGACAATTGAGCTGACAACACCCACCCTTCAGAACAGGATAAACCCCAGACTTAATCTTGATGTTCCAGAAGATGAAACTGTGAATTATTTCAAGAACCTTTATACAAGACAACAAGATGCCACAGGCACAGGTCCTGACTGGACTTTGAAACTGGTACGCCGTGAGCCTGACCCTTACAGGGTAGCTCCCGACTTTAAAGAGGCTGCACCGACTTACGGAACACCTGATCAGACCATCTACGTGGGCGAAAAATCTGAGGATTTCAGAAGTATGCTCGATCTTTTAACAGCGAGGGTTACAGGACTTTCAGTTCGTTCGGGCCGGCTTGTCTTCCGGGATGCCAGTACACTGATGGGCCCCCCTCCAGAACCCATATTTTTCCTTGACGGAACTGAAGTGGGAAGAAGTGCATTTCTGAATACCAGTCCACGGGATGTTTACAGGATAGAGGTGTTCAAAGGTGCCAGCACAGCCATTTTCGGATCCAGAGGGGGTGGAGGAGCTATACTTGGCTATACAAAAAGAGGTGGCATGTACGGCAGGGAATTTTATGAATACCAGATTGCAGGTTTTTACACTCCAAAGGATTTTGAGACTACTGTTGATCTTACGACAATTGATATGCCGGCTCCATTGACCGAAAAGACACTTCTGTGGAAACCTGACCTGGAAGTCGGCAGGAGCGGCAGGGCGCAGCTTTCATTCAGGACTCCCGGGAAGTTCGACCTGTTCCGTGTTAGAGTTGAAGGTGTGGGGGAAAACGGCAAGATCGGATCGAAGGTGTTTTACATTGAACGGTGACAATTAATAAGAACACAAAAAAAGCAGGATGCCCGTTGAGGTTGTCCTGCTTTTTTCGTTAGTGCCGCGCCTGCCCGTACAACCTGTTGTTTAGGGGCCGCTGTTAACCTAACGGCACGTATGCCGGAGTGGCAGGTTGAAACGGGAGTTGATCCTGTTTCTCCTGACTGGTTACCGGTCAGGCTTCAGCATTCCGGTTTGTTAAATATGGATTGCTTCATCAAAAGCGTCTGCTGCAGCCTCCATTATTGCTTCTGACATTGTAGGGTGGGGGTGGACTGACTTGATCAGCTCGTGCCCCGTTGTTTCAAGATTGCGGGCAACAACCGTTTCAGAGATCATTTCGGTTACATTGGCTCCAATCATGTGAGCTCCAAGAAGTTCTCCGTATTTTGCATCGAAGACCAGCTTTACAAATCCTTCCCTTTCGCCTGATGCACTTGCTTTGCCTGATGCAGTGAAAGGAAACTTCCCTACCTTTATTTCCCTTCCTTCATCCCTGGCTTCCTTTTCGGTCATGCCTACTGAGGCTACTTCCGGACTTGTATAGGTACATGCAGGGATGTTGTCGTAACGAAGTGGTTTGGGATCCAGTCCTGCAATCTTTTCAACGCAGATAATAGCTTCAGCTGAAGAAACATGGGCAAGTGCCGGTCCGTGAACAATGTCGCCAATTGCATAAACCCCTTCTATGTTGGTGCGGTAGTACTGATCAACTTCCACCTTGCCGTTTTTCAGCTTCACCCCGTTTTCTTCAATTCCAATACCTTCAATATTGGGAGTTACCCCGGCTGCTGAAAGGACTTTCTCTACCTCGATTGTTTCTTCACCTTTTTTTGTTTTTACTTTCACCTTGCAGAGGTCACCGTTTTTGTCAACCGATTCAACCGTTGCACCGGCCATTACCTTTATCCCCATTTTTTTAAATGACCTTCCAAGCTGGGATGAAACATCTTCATCCTCAAGTGGCAATATTTTAGGCAAAACTTCAACAAGAGTTACTTCTGTTCCAAGTGATGCATAAAAGAAGGCAAATTCACTACCAATTGCACCCGATCCTATTACGAGCATTGAACCGGGTTGTGATGGAAGTGTCATCGCTTCACGGTAACCGATTATTTTTTCACCGTCCTGCTCAAGACCGGGCAGTTCACGTGATCTTGCGCCTGTTGCAAGAATTATATGTTTTGCGGAAAGTTCTTTTTTTTCCCCATTTTCACCTGTTACCTCCACTTTGTTCCTGTCAGTGAGTTTCCCGAATCCTTTTACCTGTTCAATTTTGTTCTTTTTGAAAAGGTATTGTATGCCTTTGCTCATGGTTTCGGCAACATTTCGGCTTCTTTTTATTATCTTTTCAAAATCGGGTTTGATTTCACCTTCCACAGTTATTCCATAATCTTCTGAATTCTGAAGATATTTATAAACCTGTGCACTTTTCAGTAACGATTTGGTTGGGATACAACCCCAGTTAAGGCATACACCACCAGGTTCGGCTTTTTCAACAACGCCGACTTTCAGACCGAGCTGGCTTGCCCTTATGGCAGCTACATAGCCTCCGGGACCGCTTCCAATTATTATAAGGTCGTAATTCATACGTACAAATAAGATTAATTAGACAATTATTCAATGATTTATTAAAGTATGTTAATTAAGTATATTTCTTTTTGCCGTAAGTAAACCCCATGTTTGTTCATCTCTTTTTGTCAGCCAAACGCTGATGGGGTAGCTTGCCATTCATTTGTTTCATAAGCCTTACCCTGGATAATGTCCAGCCTGAAATTCTGACTGCAAGGAAAAGTAAAATTAATGAAAAAATTATAGAAGCACCGGATGGGATATCAAGCTGAAACGAAACCAGCAATCCGGTAATACTTCCTGCAAAGGCAAAAACAACAGACCAAAATATCATTGTCCTGAAATCCCTTGTGAGGATGTTGGCAGTTGTTTGTGGTATGGTCAGAAGTGAAAGCACAAGAATTACACCTGCTACCCTGATACTCATGACAATGGTGAGGGCAACAAGGGTTATCAGTATGCAGTTCATTAGCTGAACAGGATAGTTGTGGGTTTTGGCATACTCCTGGTCAAATGCAATAAACAGGATCGGCTTGTAAAACAAAATGAAGAACAAAATAATAACTACTGCAAGTATTGCCATCTGAAATACATCATTACCGGAAACCGTCAATATACTTCCGAAAAGGTACCCCATTAAGTCCGGTGCATAACCGGGTGACATAAATACAAAAATAATTCCTGTTGCCATACCGAGCGACCATAGAATCCCGATCAGTGAATCCTCCCTGACTCCCGTTTTTTTCGATATCATCTCGATACCAAGAGCTGAAATTACCGCAAACACAGCTGCTCCCAGTATAGGATTGAACCCGTAATAATAACCAATCCCGATCCCCCCGAAAGAAGCGTGTGTTATACCTCCGCTTATGAAAACAATCCGCCTTGAAACAATATATGTCCCGATTATTCCGCAGGCAATGCTTGCCAGTGTTGCCGCAAGCAGGGCATTTGTGAAAAAGCGGTACTGCATCAGTTCGGCAAAGCTCTCAATCATGGTCTTTTTCGTGTTTTTTCAGGACTGTGTGCGGGATATCTCCATGGGTAATTAACTGAATGGGGCAGTTATATGCTTCAAGCTGCTCCTGGGTGATGACATTCGACCTGTGGTAATGAAGAAAACGGTTTACACAGGCAATTGTTTTAACATACCATGTTATTGTACCCACATCATGTGATACAATTATTATTGCCATCTCTTTATTCAGTTGCCTGAGTATTTCATAAAAATCGGTCTCAAACCTGGTGTCCACAAATGTGCTGGGTTCGTCAAGCATTAAAAGCCGCGGAGATGATATCAATGCCCTGCTGAGGTAAACTCTTTGAAGCTGCCCGCCGGATAGCTCTCCGACAGGTTTGTTCCTCAGGTGGTAAATGCCCATTTTTTCAAGAATACTGTAAGCAAGCTTCTTTTGCTTCCCTGAATAAAGGCTGAAAAAACCTTCCCTTGACATCAGGCCCGATAAAACCACATCTGTTACCGATATGGGGAAATTACGATCAAGATTGTTCATTTGAGGAAGGTATCCGGTTATTCTCCTTTCGTTCTCTTCCACACTGGTAAAGAATCTGATCTTCCCCCTGAACGGTTTTACTACTCCCATTATAACCTTTAAAAGAGTAGTCTTTCCTCCGCCGTTCGGACCAATAATACCTATAAAATCTTTTTCATGAATTGCAAGGTTTACATTTTCCAGCACAACCTGGTCTCCATAACCAGCAGTAACTGAATCTATTTCAAGTATCTTTTCCATCGTAGCACAATATTCCTGTTTTAGCTGGATTATAACAACGTCAGTTTTGTTCTTGTTCAAATTTCAATATATCCGGTTTATGTTCCGGGACTTATACACCTTCCAGATTGCAGAAATCTTTATAATTACGATGTGTTTACCTGTTTAAGGCCTTAAGAATTTTTTTGCCAATTTCTGCCATATTTTCAAGCCAGTTTTCCGCAAGGGGGTCAATTTCAATAACATCTCCACCAAGTTCTGATGCTACGGTTTTAGCACTGCTGCGCTCAAATTCCTTTTGGATGATAACATCCCTTAAACCCTTTTCACGTGCAAGGTCTATTGTTTTCTTCATATGGGCAGGAGTGGGACTCTTACCTGCATATTCAATGGATATCTGGGTAAGTCCATAATCCCTTGCAAAATAAGATAATGCAGGATGATAGATCAAAAAGGAACTCTTCGGGGCACTCCTGAATTTCTCAGTCAGCCGTTCATCAAGGTCTTCTATCCCTGAAATTAAGTTACGGAGATTTTTTCTGTATATCTCTTCATTTTCAGGGTCAACAGATATAATAGTTTCAGCAATCGTTTCCACCTGAGTTTTGGCTTCCCTGAGAGAAACCCATATATGGGGGTCAACACCGTGAATATGTACATGATCGCCGTGGTCAACTATATCATCAGCAATAAGGTCTACTCCTTCCGATGTATCCACAAATAATACTGCTTCATCCCTGCTTTTAAGGTTTTTTATCATTGTCTGTTCAAAGAGAAGATGACCTGTAATAAAAACCGCCTTAGAATTTGCAGCATCTCTTATCTGCCGGGGTGTAGGCTCATATGTTTCGGGACCCGAACCTGAAGGCACCAGAACATTAACTTTGAAATTGTCTCCGGCAATTTGCTCTGCAAAATACTTCTGGGGCAGTATGCTTACAGTAAGAACCGGTTTTTCATCAGACATTTCCCCCTGAGAGCATCCGGTGAGGAATATTGCGGCAAGTATTGCATATAATGATCTTTTCAGCATGGTCAATTTATTTAAAACCGTTTAAATAATACAAAGATATCCGTTTTTTTATTTTTGGCTAATCTGAATGATGATCCTATATTTGTAATAATTGTTTTTTTATCATCTGTGAGGCATCAAAAACAGGTTTGTACCTGTATTGGTGAAGTTTTCTTTATGATAAAAACGTTCAATTATTTAAAATCTCAAAAAACATGTTAAAAAAAGTTTTAATTACTGCTGCGATAATTGGTTTTTTTCATATTTCCCTTTCAGGACAGGGCTTTTACAAGGATATATTTATGAGCGGAGGAATAAACCTGACATCCAGGGAATATCTGCCGGCTGCAAGGTTTCTGGACCTGTCGATTGAATTTTTTGCATCACCAGATGACACACTCAGGCAGAATAAGCTGTTTATCGGGTCTGACGATAATTTAAACGGTGTATTGCTCTATCCTGATGGTCAGCCACGTTTCAGAATGATATATGTTAACGGGGGGTCAGCTACTTCACATGGTAAATCGCTGGACAAAGAAGGCCGTAGTCGCATTTACGATTTTTTCAAACAGGGGGGGAGCTATGTAGGCACATGTGCCGGTGCCTTTTTATCTTCAGCAGGTACTGAAAACAACCCATTATTGCTTAGGGAAGGTTATCTTAATATCTGGCCGGGCAGAACTCATACAACCGGATTGAGAGACAGTTATACAGGTATGTTTATTGAAGAAAATTCCCCTCTCCTGAAATACTTTGACTTCGGGGGGGATATGTATATTGACAGTGTGAGGCATAATGGCGGATGTTATGCCTTTAAGGATCAGAATTATCCTGATGGAACAGAGGTATTGCTAAGATACGATTATCCTGACAGAGAAATGCATGAAAAAGTAAGTACATGGGCATACAAACCGTCGCCTTTCTCAGGGAGAGTTGTCAACACAGGTTCGCATCCTGAAGGAGTAACAAGCGGGGAGCGTCTTGATCTGATGGCAGCCATGCTGCTGTATGCTCTTGACGGAACGGGAGAACCGGTAATAAAAGGCGAGTTGCAAAATAATGAAATCAGGGAGATGATAAAATCGACAGGGGATAATGATCCTGATTTCACAAAGATCGGTGACAAACAATATCATCATTTCGAGGTATCTATACCCGAGGATGCAAAAAATATAAGAGTTGAGCTTAAAGGAGCTTATGGGTATGATCTTAACCTCTATTTAAAAAAAGGTGACTTTGCTTTCAAGCCAGTTGCAGATTACAAAGAGATTGGATTAGGTTCAGAAAAAGAATTACAATTTGATACCCTGGAAGAAGGTATATGGTGTGTTTCAGTTGAGTGTTACACTACTGTTGAAACCAGGCAAACTGAGTGGGGAGTTATTTACATCGGAAAAACAGAAGTTCTCAACGGTGTGCCATATACCATTATGGTTAGCTGGGATTGAACAATATGAAAAATGATCCGCTGCTGGTTACAGTACTTGGCCCTACTGCAACAGGGAAAACAACTTTTGCTGCAAGATTTGCCGCAGAGATGGGGGGAGAGGTCATAAGTGCCGATTCCAGACAGGTTTACCGCAGAATGGATATCGGAACCGGGAAAGACATGCAGGATTATGTGGTAGGCGGCAGGAGAGTCCCCTGCCATCTTACAGATATAGCCGAACCCGGCTATAAATACAGTGTTTTTGAATTTCAGCGTGATTTTTTCAGAGTGTACAATGAATTGACATCAAGGGGTGTACAGCCGGTTTTGTGTGGCGGGACCGGAATGTATATCGAATCTGTACTGAAAGGCTACAGGCTTGTTCAGGTGCCCCACAATGAAAAGCTCAGAAAAGAGCTGGAGTCAATGACTGATAATGAGCTTATACAAATTTTATCACGGCACAGGCAGCTTCATAATGTTACAGACACCTCATCCAGGAAAAGGCTTGTGAGAGCAGTTGAAATAGCTCTTTACCAGTCTGAATACGGCGATCTTGAAGATAATTTCACTCCAGCATTCAGGAATCTCATATTAGGCATAACCGCCGATCGTGCGGAAAGGAGAAGGAGGATTACAGAGCGCCTGGAAAAAAGGATAAATTCAGGTATGATAGAAGAAGTTAAAGAATTGCTGCATGAAGGTGTGAGTGCGGATGACCTCAAGTTTTACGGACTTGAATACAAGTTTGTAACAATGTATCTTTTAGGGGAAATTGACTATGATACCATGTTTTCCAGGCTGAACACAGCAATCCACCAGTTTGCAAAACGGCAGATGACATGGTTCCGCCGTATGGAAAGACAGGGATTTCACATCCACTGGCTAGATGTGAAAATGCCAGTGGATGTAAAAATCAATAAAGCTTTGAAATTGTACAGGGAATCTTCCGGTTGAGCTTGCAAACAGACTGTTATTTAACCCATTTGTCCAGCCATGAGAAAAATTCCCGCTGCCAAAGGATACCATTCTGTGGCTGAAGCACCCAGTGGTTTTCACCGGGGAAATGCAGAAGCCTGCTCGGAATACCCTGAAGTCTTGCTGCCGTAAAAGCCTGCAGGCCTTCGGTATAGGGTACCCTGTAATCCAGTTCGCATGTTATTATCAACATCGGGGTGTCCCAGTTCTGAACAAACCTGTGCGGTGAGAACCTGTCATAACTTACCGGCCTGGGTCTTTCCCAGTACGGGCCTTCCAGGTCGTGATGCACAAAGAATATTTCCTCGGTTGCCCCGTACATGCTTTCAAGGTTAAATACCCCGTTGTGGGCAATGAAAGCCCTGAAGCGTCTTTCGTGAATACCGGCAAGCTGGAATGTTGAATAGCCACCAAAACTGGCCCCAACGGCACCCAAACGGTCTTCGTCAACAAATGGTTTCTCCATCATTACATCGATAGCCGTAAGATAATCCTGCATTGCCTGACCACCCCAGTCGCCCGAAATCTGCCTGTTCCATTCCTGGCCGAATGTAGGCAATCCCCTTCTGTTGGGAGCGACAATTACATAGTCGTTGGCAGCCATTAGCTGGAAGTTCCAGCGATATGAGAAAAACTGGCTTACAGCACTTTGAGGGCCGCCCTGACAGTAAAGAAGTGCGGGATATTCCAGGGATGAATCGAAATCAGGCGGCAGGATAAGCCATACAAGCATATTTTCCCCGTCGGTTGTCCTTACCCAGTGTTCTTCAACACTTCCCATTTCAATATTATCATAGATATGTTTGTTCGTGAAGGTAAGTTGTGTTTCTTCACCACCGGCAGGATTGATCCGGAATATCTCCGTGGCCATGGACATCGACATCTTTTCACCGATGAGGGTGTTGCCTGCAAGGTCTATCGAGTTGTAGTTGTGATGTCCGCTTGTTATCTGATTGACCTGACGGGTATTCACATTTATGCTGAACACCTGGTAAGTAGCATTGGTCCCGCTTATGAAATATATTTTGTCTCCATCGCCACTCCATAAAAAATCTGATGCATTTTCTTCAAAGTCACGTGTAAGGTATGTTTTAACCCCGTTCTCCCTGTTATACACAAATAACCTTGCTTTATCCGATTCGTAACCCGGAGTTTCCATACTTTGCCATGCCATGTATTTCCCGCAGGGAGAGAAAACCGGGTACCTGTCATATCCTTGTCCTTCAGTAACCTTTGTTGTTTCCCCGGTTTCAATATCGTAAAAATAAATGTTTGAATTGGTGCTTGTAGCGTAATCCACACCTTTCAGTTTTTTACTGGTATATGCAATTATCTCACCGTCCGGGCTCCATGTGATTGCAGCCTGACTGTAAAATGGGGCCAGCGGGGAATCAAATCTTTCCCCTTCCATAATGTCCCTGCCCTCTTCAATTGTTCCGTCAGAGTAACCGGCCACGAAAATATGGCTGTAAGAGTAGTTGTGCCATGAATCCCAGTGCCTGAACATAAGGTCATCCTCAATACGTACATCGATATGGGGGAGGTCGGGATATTTTTCCTTCGGAGTTTCATCCAGCTTTACCTGTTTGGTGTAGTATATATGCGTTCCTGCCGGAGAGTAATTAAACCCTGTTATGCCTCCCTCTATTTCGGATACCTGAGTTTTCCGGCTACCGTCAGGATTCATTTCCCAGAACTGGACCTCGCCCGATTCGTTACTGAGAAAGCCGATCTTTTCGCCGTCAGGGCGCCATCGCGGACTAAAACTGGAGCCCTGGTGTGTTGTCAGCACTTTCTTTTCACCCGAAGCAACGTCAACAACACAAATCTCTGTCATACTCTTATTCGTTTTATAATCGTAACGGGAAATAGTATAGGCAACAGTAATGCCGTCGGGAGAGAGCTGTGAGCTGCCTACGCGCCCGAACTTCCAGAGGATTTCAGGCGTCAGTCGTCCGCCCCTTATTTCCTCATCTGTCAGACTTCCGCTGAAATCGGCTTCCTCCGGCCTTTCGCCGCAGGAAATGAGCAGTAAAAGGGCTGACAGGATAAATGAAACGGTTAGTTTTTTCATTAGTTTAAACAAGGTTGGTTAATTAAAAATATAAGTTAAGTTCATTTTTTGCAGCATACAACTGCATGTTTATTTATCAGGTTAATAGCCAAATGCTCAATATTTTCAGATAAATAATTAAGGTTGCCTTAATTATCATATCTAACTGAAAAACTGTTGTGCTGAAGGTAAAATGTTCAGGCATAATAATCAGCAGTTATTGTTTTTTAATAACTGATTCCTTTACTTTCTTTTCAAGTTCTTCAGACAGTTCCGGATTGTCAGAGATAAGCTGCTTTACGGCATCGCGACCCTGTCCGAGTTTTGTATCCCCATAGCTGAACCAGGAGCCGCTTTTCTTTACTATCCCCGAATCAACTGCAAAGTCAATTATCTCTCCGCTTTTTGATATCCCTTCACCGTATATTATATCAAACTCGGCTTTTCTGAAGGGAGGTGCAATTTTATTCTTAACCACCTTAACCCTGGTGCGGCTCCCTTTCACCTCTTCCCCTTCTTTTATCTGGGTTATCCTTCTAATGTCAATCCGCACTGATGAATAAAACTTCAAAGCGTTTCCGCCTGTGGTTGTTTCCGGATTGCCGAACATTACACCAATCTTTTCACGAAGCTGGTTTATGAAAATGCAGCAGGTTTTTGTTTTGCTTATATTGGCGGTAAGCTTTCTGAGTGCCTGAGACATCAGTCTTGCCTGAAGTCCCATTTTGGAGTCGCCCATGTCGCCTTCAATTTCAGATTTCGGAGTTAGCGCTGCAACCGAATCAATCACAATAATATCTATTGCACCTGAACGTATAAGGTGGTCGGTTATTTCAAGAGCCTGTTCACCGTTATCAGGCTGTGATATGAGAAGGTTTTCAATGTCAACCCCCAGTTTTTCGGCATAAAAGCGGTCAAATGCATGTTCAGCATCGATGAAGGCAGCCACCCCTCCGGCTTTTTGTGCTTCAGCTATTGCATGAATAGCCAGGGTGGTTTTACCCGAGGATTCAGGTCCGTAAATTTCTATTACCCGGCCCCTCGGAAAACCTCCAACACCAATAGCCATATCAACCCCTATTGATCCTGAAGGGATTGATGGTACGTCCATTACGGCCTCGTCTCCCATTTTCATTATAGCTCCCTTGCCATACTCCTTGTCAATTCTGTCAATTGTCAGCTGCAGGGCTTTCAGTTTCTCCTTGTTTATTTCTTTAGAAGCGGGTTTTTTAGTTTTTTCGTTTTCCATTTCCTGAAACATTTTTATTTATATAAATCCAGTATCTGACCGGAATGATTTTTTGTATCTACTTTGTTTATAACATGTTCAATTTTGCTGTCTTCACCAATAATGAATGTTGTTCGCAATACACCTTCTTTTGTTTTCCCGAACATTTTTTTCTCTCCCCATGCACCGTATTTTTTCATAAGTGTTTTATCCGTATCTGAAACCAGGTGAAAAGGCAGGCTGTGTTTTGAGCTGAACCTTACATGGGAATCTTCGGTGTCAGGGCTAACACCTATGACAACAAAACCTTTTTCTGTTAGTTGTTCGTATCCGTCACGCAGACTGCATGCTTCGGCAGTACAACCGGGCGTGTTGTCCTTAGGATAAAAATACAGCAAAGTTTTTTTCCCTTTAAGGGATTCGAGTGACAATTTGTTGCCTCTGTGGTCGGTTACGCTGAAATCAGGAGCTTTATCCCCCGGAATTAATTTAGGTTTCATATTTTATAAAGTTAATGAAGTTAATAATAGAATGCAACAGGGAAACTGCCGTTTGAGCTTGTCAAAATAATTTTTTAAGACCGGCGGTTTTATTTGTAAATGTACAAAGTTTAACCAATATGAAATATGAAAGGTTGGTTTTTTTATTAACAGCATACAACAGTCCGGATTCACTTTATCCGGGAACTTTAAATAAGGGATTTTCCCTGCAGCATGAAGTGAAAGAATTAACAAAAAGAGGCTGTCCCGATGAGACAGCCTCTGGCGAAAATCGAATTGCAAAATTTTATTAACCCAGGAATGATATAAGTACCCCGGCTGCAACAGCAGATCCAATTACTCCGGATATATTGCTTGCCATGCAGTACTGGAGCAGATGGTTTTTGTTGTCGTATTTAACGGCTATTTCATTTGCGACCCTCGAGGCCATAGGAACAGCACTTAATCCGGTAGCACCTATCAACGGGTTGATCTTCTTTTTAGCAAATATATTGTAAACCTTTACAGCAATAATTCCTCCTGCAACGGAAATTGCAAAAGCTATAAAGCCTCCAGCAATTATCCCCAGAGTCCTCAGATCCAGGAATGTTTCCGATGTCATCGAAGCTCCGACAGCCAGTCCGAGGAAAATTGTTGCAGTGTTGAGTATCGGTCCTGTAGCCGCACTTGAAAGCCTTCCGGTAATTACCCCAAGCTCTTTGACGAGGTTCCCGAACATAAGCATTCCAACCAGCGGAACTGCAGTGGGAACAAAAAAGGAAATTACTATACCCATAACAATCGGGAAAGCTATCTTGGCTGCATTCAGATTTTTAATCTCCCTTTTGGAGGGGTACTTCTTGTCCATTTCCTTCATGTTGATATGAAGCTCTTTTTTGGTACAGAGAGCTTTCACAACAGGCGGAATTATAACCGGAACGAGGGCCATATATGAATAAGCAGCAATTGCAATAGGTCCCAGCAGGTGCGGGGCCAGCACTATGGAAATGTAAATAGCGGTCGGGCCGTCACCTCCTCCTATAATACCAAGTGAACCTGCTTCCTGGGGAGTGAAGCCTACTGCAATAGCTCCCAGGAAAACTGTAAAAATCCCAAGCTGTGCTGCAGCTCCGAAAAGTGCCAGTCTGAGGTTCCTGAGCATAGGCCCGAAATCGGTAAGAGCACCTACCCCCATGAATATGAGAGGTGGAAGGAATCCGGTTTTGATCAGGGAATAATAGATAAAATTCATTATCCCGTGATCCCTTGCTATCTCAACGAGGTTCTTGTATCTCCCGCTTTCTATTTCTACAAACTCCTCCGGGACTATACCCATTCCCGCGCCGGGAAGATTTGCAAGTATCAGTCCAAAACCAATCGGAATAAGCAGAAGCGGCTCATATTTTTTACGAATACCAAGGTAAAGTAAAAATACGCCCAATAATAACATTATTATGACTCCCGGTTCAGAGAAAAGCTCCCTGAAAGAGGTCATTTCATATAATCTACTGAAAGCATCCATTTTTATCGCTTTATTGCAGCCTGCTCCTTTGACTGCTGGTCAGGGAACAGGCTGTTTTGAGTTTGAAAAAACCTTTTTGGCACCTAACCGGCTATCTGATGAGGAAAAGTACGTCATCCTCAACTATCTCATCACCGTTTTCAGGAACTATGGCAACTACCTTGCCGTCCATGTCGCTCTTGATGGAGTTGTAGGTTTTCATTGCTTCAATATAGCACAGTATATCTCCTTTCTTCACAGTATCACCAACTTTGAGCGGTTTTTCCGAAGCTTCCTTCGTGAGGTAAAATGTACCTGCAATGGGTGAAGTGAGTTCTTCCGCTTCACCATTCATTTCCGGATCCTTTTCCTTTGTATGATGGTGAACGGTTTGAGTGTCTTTTTCCACGGGCTCCCCTTTTTCCGGAGCTTTTGGATTTTCAGCCGGTTCATCTCCATAAGAGACGGTCACCCTGAATTTTTCACCGTTAACATCAATGTTCATGGTTGAAGGCTGAACTTTGACTGTTTCCTGTGGGGTTTCAGGGGCTTTAGGCTTACTGAAGAGTCCGCCACCCTCTTTTTTCCGTTTTGCAAGATCTTCTTCAAATGCCTTTTTGGCGGCACCTGATTTGTAATTTCTGTATTGCTCGGGGTGCATTGCCAGCTCGAACAGCTCTTCATCATCCTCTCCATAGTCCCATCCGTTATCATCCATCTCTTTCCTGAACTTGTCAAGTTCATCAGGGTAAAGATCCTGCGGATTGCCGGTAAAGAACTCCCGCCCTTCATTTTTGGCCATTTCAACCAGCTCGGGGGCTAGTTTGCCTGGAAGTTTACCTGATTTACCCAGCATCATGTCCCATGTATTGTCATCTATCATTGTGAACCTGTCTTTGCCCTTAAGCATTTGCATTACGTTCATCAGAGCCATATTTTTAACATACTGGCTGTATGGAGTAACAAGTGGCGGGTATCCCATCATGGGCCAGATATGCTCTACCTCATCGTACAACTTGAGCATCAGGTCATCCTGGCTTAAAAGAGGTTTGTTTTTCTTTTCAAGGTGTTTGTTTATACTCTTGAGATTGTTTGCCAGGTCTGCCATCAGGCTCCCCATCATTCCACCCGGAAGTCCGGGCTTGATAAGCAATGCATTTATCTGGCGGTTGTAGGGATCAATATAGTACCCCAGGAATTCGTCAATAAACTCCTGTGAAAGGCGCCGTGCCTCCATATATGCTTTCATGTTGACTTTGGGCACTTCATAACCCGCATCCTCTAACATGGCTACAATTGTAAGCATATCTGCATGTCCGGTACCCCATGAAAGTGGTTCCATGCCTACGTCAATATAGTCACAACCGGCATCAACCACTTCAAGTATTGAAGCAACGGTGAATCCCGGACCTGTCTGACCATGGTACTGGATAAGAATGTCAGGATGCTTTTTCTTTATACCCTCAACAATTTTGCCCAATGAAACAGGCCTTCCCACACCGGCCATATCTTTCAGGCATATTTCTTCGGACCCTCCCTTTATCAGCTTATCTGCAAGGTCCACAAAATATTCTACGGTATGGATCTTTGAATGGGTGATACAAAGTGTTCCCTGTGCTATCATCCCCGCTTCCTTTGCATACTTAACAGAATCAATAATGTTATTCTCATCATTCAGTCCGTCAAAAGATCTGGCAATGTCAACACCCTGTTTCTTTTTCACCTTGAACATCAGTTTTCTGACATCAGCCGGGACAGGCCTCATTCTTATTCCGTTAAGTCCCCTTTCAAGCATGTGGGTTTCAATACCTGCTTCGTTGAAGGGTTTGCACCATGCACGTACGGATTTATTAGGGTTCTCTCCGAAAAGAAGGTTTATCTGCTCAAAGCCACCTCCGTTTGTTTCGATCCGGTCGAAGCAACCCATGTCAATAATAGCAGGGGCAATACGTTCAAGCTGGTCAACGTGAGGCATATATTTGCCGGACGACTGCCACATGTCCCTATATACAAGCGAAAATTTAATTTTACGTTTACTCATCTTTATATGTGTTAAAAAATTTATACTTAAAATATTCAGGTCGGGGTCATAATAAAACCCTTCTGTTCTTTCGTAAAATTGCGGGATTTAACCAGTCAGGTAAACTGAGGATTAAAGTTTTTCTATACTTTTAACTTTTCCTTTGCCACCTGTAGCATTATAAACGGCACTTGTAATTACTGCAATTTTTACAGGATCAGTCAGGCCGGAAGGAGGCTTCGCGTCCCTTACCGGGACGGGGAAATACCTGTTGGTGACCATGATTATCAGGTTCCCGAACAAAACGACCATTATAAGAACAAAGAAGACCGTCAAAAGTCCGAGAATAAAAATCTGAATTGGAAAACCTATAGTGGCAATCATGATTATTTGCTTTTACCTGGTTAAAACTTTCCGCACAAAGCGGTCTTATATACCCTTTTTTTAATCAGACAGCAAATATAAACAAAATTTTTTATGTGAAAACTGTACATCTGACTTATTAACTAAAAAACTGACTTTGTGTTTAAAGCCGAAGCACAAAAAAAAATATTAAAATATCAGGATAAAGATGTACGGAAAATCTGCAGGTTTTCAAAAAGTTCTATTTCCATTTAACCGGAGCTCTTCTTACGGGCATAGTCATGCACCTTGCACCTCCGCCTCCTCTTGGCAGTTCAGAGCCTTCCAGGGCTATTGCCACCTTGTTGTAGCTGTGAGGGTCAACCCGCCCCCTGATAACATCCTTTGCGTTTATGACCTCATAACCGTTACGTGACAGCTCATCCATTGTATAGGTGTTGCGGCCATAACCAATTACTTTTCCCGGCTCAACGGCAAAAAAATTCGCACCGCTGTGCCATTGTTCACGTTCCTGTATCCAGGGGTCTTTTGTTCCACCGCAGAATATGGGTTTCATGTCCATTCCCAGTGCTTTGAGCGCTTCAAGGATGTTTTTTTCCTCCCGTATGCATCTAACCCTGCCGTTGTCAATCATTATATGAACTGTCTGGTATTTACCCAGTTTAAACAACACAGGCTCGTAGATCATGCATGTATCAACATCCAGGAAAGTGAACACCATATCGAGGTGGATGAATGATTCCGGAGTGTGTGGCATTTCCTGGACAATAACGTGTTTTTTCCCGTTGTTTTCCCTGCAGAACATCTCCAGAACATAATCAATCCCCTGAGTGGAGGTTCTGCTTCCGTTGCCGATAAGCAGTATGTCATCACGTGCCACCAGCACATCACCCCCTTCAATTACTGCTGAATGGGAAATATTGTCAATCTGGAGAGGGTTATTGGTTTTTGTAGTAAAATTATTACTGAAATCAAAAACCGATTCCATGATTATTGATTCCCTCTCCCTTACCTTATTGGCCATTTTGCTGACTATCACGTTTCCGCAAACGGGAATGGCCGGGTCCCTTACATAGAAGAAATTGTGCAGGGGAGGAAGGGAGTATCTTTCCTTGCTGAGGAATTTTGTAAGTGTGTTTTTTTCCATTACCACCCCTTCTATAAGCAGCTTACAGATATCTTCACTGTTCCTGGAAAGCAGATGGTCAATTATCTCAGGTTTGCCTTCATTTTTGCAAATTCGATTTATGAGGGTTTCCTTTACCTTTTCATTGTTTAGTGTATCAATTATAAGATCCCTGACTTCCACGGTTTTAGTAAACTTCTGCAGAACTCCGTTAAGCTGATCGTATTCTTTCCTGGCAACTGCCAGATTCAGAATGTCGCTGTATAGAGCACGTTCAGCATTTCCGGGAGTCATGTTCTCAACCTCATGGCCCGGGGTGTGAATAATTACCGCTTCAAGCTTGCCGATTTCAGAGCGTAAATCTACTTTTATCTTCCTGCCCATATAGAATTTGTTTTATACATAAACCAACATATTTGCCAACTGCCATTAACAGCAGCAGGTTGCTATTTGAGTGTTTTGAAAGATGCAATGTGTATGGTTACAATTACAGCCTTAATTACCAGCAAAATGCTCAGCCAAAGATAAGGAATAAAAAAGATAGCTGAAGTAATAATTGTTACCCAGAGTAATACCAGCGTGAAAATTTTTATGTTAAGAGGTATAGATTTGTGAACAAGGTAGTTTGTAAGATATTTCCCATAAACCCTGTGATTCATAAGCCAGCTGTGAAGTCTTTCGGAACTTCTTAAATACAATGCTGCGGCAAGAAGCAGGAAGGGGGTTGTGGGTATCAGGGGCACGAAAATGCCTATTGAGCCCAGTGCAACCGAAATGCTGCCTGCCGAGATCATCAGAAGTTTTACAGGCTTGCTTGCCGGCCTTTTTTTATTACAGGTGGTGGTCAACTCAGTTATTATTAAATCCGGAAACAGTAAGTATTAACTTGTCAGTTCAGAGGGCAGGGTATGATTTTTGTATTTGTAAAAGCAGAGCTGCATCTGAACAGCCTGCAAAAATAATAAAATTGTTGCACCGGTCAAGGAATTGAATTTTTACAGGTTTATGCAGGTGACTGAAAAAACCGGATTAATGTTTTTTAAAGCCGGTGGAAAAATAATTTATATTTTTCGCTCACGTTATTGTAGAAGTATGAAAAGTTTGTTTTTTTTAATACTGTTAGTGGTTTTCCCTGCTGTTCCGGAGTTGTCAGCCCAAACCGATTCACTTAAACCCGATTCCCTGAAAGGGATCAGCCCCGCAATCCTGGGGGTGCTGGCAAAAGACGGGGATACTTTGTATTATGCCAGTATAGAAGAGGTTTCCATATCGGCACAAAGGAGGTTCAGCAGCAGGCGTGATTACCGCCGTTATCAAAGGCTTATTCACAATGTGAAAGTTACATATCCCTATGCAAAAAAGGCTGCAGATATACTTGAAGATATGAACAGGGATTTCCTTAAGCTCGAAACAGACAGGGAAAGAAGACGCTATGTAAGGGAAGTTGAAAGCAGGCTTATGGATGAGTTTGGTGATGAGCTCAAATCCCTTACGATAACGCAGGGGCACATACTCATCAAGCTGATCGACAGGGAAACGGGCAGCACATCATACGAGCTGCTTAGAGAGTTGCGGGGGTCTTTCTCTGCATTTTTCTGGCAATCGATTGCCCGTTTGTTCGGCTCAAACCTTAAGGATGAATACGATCCTCTTTATGAGGACAGGTTAATTGAGGACATTATATTCCTTATCGATATAGGTGTTCTCTGACCAGTAAGCCGCGACAAATGACGATTGCAGTGTTTGTTGAAAAAAGGCTGCCTCATTGCTGAGACAGCCGCATAATCTGCCTTTAAAAAACTATTCCATCAGTTTTATTAACTCTTTTACAGCATTCTCTGCACCCTCAGCAATCTGAACAATGTTTGCATCAAGCATATAACATGGTGTGGTAACGGTTTTTTTCTTTTTGTCAACTACCACCTCGCCATGGCTTGTTTTTTTGTGCTTTGCACCCATTTGCTCAAGTGCAGATGCAGTAGTTTCATCCTGGCCTATTGTCAGCTCAACATCACCAAGCAATCTGGCAAGCAGGACAGGGGCAATGCATAATGCACCTATGGGTTTCGACTGAGCTGCCATTTCCCTGACAACCTTCTCAACAGCCGGGTCAATTTTGCAATCAGGACCGTCAAACGCAAAAGTTGACAGATTTTTGGCTACACCGAAGCCACCCGGAAATATAATGGCGTCAAAATCCTTTGCATCGAAATCATTCAGGTTTTTGATGTTGCCACGTGCAACCCTGGCTGCTTCAACAAGTACATTGCGGTTCTCATTCATTTCCTTGCCGGTTGTGTGGTTTACAACATGATGTTGTGGGATGTCGGGGGCAAATATCTCATAGGTTCCGTTATTCTTTTCAATTGAATAGAGGGTCATGATCGATTCATGCAACTCTGCCCCGTCAAAAACACCGCAACCGGAAAGAATTACTGCAAATTTTTTCTTGTTGCTCATCTTCTTTTTATTTTTAGGGTTAATAATTAACCATAAAATTATTGAATAAATAAATCAAAAACAATGAGACGGGTATTCATTTCGGTCAATATTGAACCCGGACCGGGTATAATGGGTGTTTATAAAGATTTTAAGGAAAATCTCATAAATGAGCCGGTCAAATGGGTCAGGCCTGAAAATTTTCACATAACACTTGCCTTTCTTGGTGATCTGGCCGAAGAACGGATATCTTCACTTTCAGATAAACTGCAAAAGGTGTCTGTGCTTTGGAAGCCTTTTACTATAGAACTTTCGGGCGTAGGGGTTTTTAGAAATATCAGGAACCCTTCAGTTATATGGATCGGAATAAAGCCGTCAATACCCCTGAATAATCTGAAATACCAGGTAGGTGAGATCCTTCTTGAAGAGGGGTTACCGGTTGAATCCGGTGATTTTAGCCCGCATCTCACTTTTGCCCGGTTGAAAAAGAAAAAATATCTCAAAGAGATTGAGCAGCTTGTAAAAAAATATGAAAATAAAGAATTTGAATCTCAGAGGATTGATAGTTTTGAATTTAACCAAAGCATTCTGAAGCCCGGCGGACCTGTATACAAACCTGTTGGAGTATATCCTTTTATTTCTGCATGAACTGCTCTCAGGGACCTACTGTTTATTCCCGCTTGCAATTACTTTTGAATGCTCATCCGGAAGGCAATATTTGTTTTCTGAAGGATTTCACAGGTCAGGTTCACCCATTTCCGCACATAATCTGTATTTCCCGGGTAACCTGAACTCCGGGTTACTGAGTTGTAAAATCCATCAATTTCGTTTATTAAAATCCGGTTACTGTCTTCCATAACAGGAGCGACTATCTTTTTGACCGATTTTCCGGTATTATTGAACAGCACTTTGCTTACCGTAATATGAGAAGCTGACTGATTAGTAAGACAGCACTGGTCTGTTGTGTAAATAGCAGCTTCCAGGCTGCCCTCTTCAATAAATGGTGATAGCAGCATGCATGCAACACAACCGTTTTCAAATTCCAGCCGGATATTGAGAAGTCCGGTTAACCCTGTATTTGTTGACGATTTGTTTACAAACGTCCTGCGATTGTTCGAGGGGATAAGTGTCAGTACCGCATCGGTCATTCTGAAAAGGGAGTGTTTGATTTCTTCCGGCTGTTTTTCGGGTGTGCTTAAGGGCAAAGTATCCCTCAGTTCCACCAGGTCAGGATTCCTGATTATTTTTTTTGCATTCAGAATACCTGGCAAAAGAATCCCAAAGCGGCTGAAATGAATGGTAACCTTGGCTTCGTTCTGCAGTTTTAAAAGTGTTTCAATTTTCTGCGGTGTTGCTTCAGAAATATTACAGATAAAAATATGTTTTGATTGTTTGATCGCTTTACAGGCAAATTCAAATTCCTCTTCATTCAGTCCGGGAAGTACAATGCATTGGCTTTGCATGTAAAATCCATCTGAGTCCTGTACAGGAAGTCCCCCGGACTGATCCTTCCTGCCCTGCATACCGGTTGTATCCGTGCTATTTCTGTTGATCCTGAAACCTTTGTGTTTTTCAAATGCTTTGTATATGTCATCACAGAAATAACCCAAAAAAGAGGTTTTGACCATAAGAGTTTTATTGCAAATCTAAGAATTTGAAAAAAACAATATTGCCGGAGGTATAATAAGTTATTAACCTGTTATCAGCAAAAATTTTGCATGCAGATTCAATTATTTAACTTTTAGTTTACAATTGCCTTATGTGGATTTCTCATAAAAATTTTTCATCTTGCCTCATCTTTTTTAAGATGGAAATCTTATTTGCATTTGTTTGTATATTTTATTCAAAAACAAAGGATAAGTTTAACAACAGGATATAACAATGAGGGAGATAAATGACAACTACCGTCATAAAGGGTTGAGAAAAAAACTGATAGAGGAGATTCGCTCAAAGGGCATCAGTGACGACAGGGTGCTTGAAGCGATGGAGCGTGTGCCAAGGCACCTGTTCATGGACAGCAGCTTTGTAAAATTCGCCTACAGGGATCAGGCGTTTCCCATTGGCTGTGACCAGACTATTTCTCAACCTTATACAGTTGCCTTTCAGACAGAATTGCTTGATGTAAAAAGACATGATAAGGTTCTGGAAGTGGGTACAGGATCAGGGTATCAGGCTGCAGTTTTGCTTGAAATGGGAGCAAAGGTTTACACCATTGAAAGGCAGCGTGAATTGTACCTTAAGGCACAAACACTTCTTCCCGGGATTGGGTACAAACCCTATTTCTTTTACGGTGACGGATATGCAGGGCTACCCTCATATTCACCTTTTGACAGGATAATAGTAACTGCCGGAGCTTCAGAAATACCTGAAAAACTTCTCAGGCAGCTCAGGGTAGGTGGTAAAATGGTAATACCGGTAGGCGATAGCTCTTCGCAGGTGATGACGCTGATTGAAAGGGTTTCGGAAGAAGATTATGAAAAGAGCGGACACGGCTACTTTGTTTTTGTGCCGCTGCTGAAAGGAAAGTCATTTTAAATCATCACTTTTTTGTTATCTGTTCCGGGGAACAACAATTTTATTTTGAATATAATAACAAATACAAGTAATTATGATAAAAGCAAAGAAGTTTGTATTTAATCCTTTCCAGGAAAACACCTATTTACTTTACGATGAAACCGGACAGTGCATTATAGTTGATCCCGGATGCCAGGATGCAGATGAATGTGATGAGCTGGCAGGATTTGTTGAAGAAAACAGCCTGGAACTGGTTATGTTAGTCAATACTCATTGCCATGTGGACCATATTCTTGGCAATTCCTTTTTATTCAAAAAATACAAACCAAAGGTGGCTGCTCATGGTGACGATCTCTTTTTAATAGATAACGCTGTTGATCACGCACTTATGTTTGGGTTCAAAATGGAAGAACCTCCTTACCCCGGGATTATTCTGAAGGACAATGACGATATCACCTTCGGCAATTCAGGTGTGAAAGTCCTTCATGTTCCGGGGCATTCACCCGGAAGTATAGCATTGTATAGTGAACCTGACAGGTTTGTTATTACCGGCGATCTGATTTTCAGCGGAGGCATCGGCCGCACTGACCTTCCGGGAGGTGATTATCAGACTATTATAGAGTCCATTAAAGAAAAAATACTTTCATTACCTGAAGATGTAAGGATATTGCCCGGACACGGTGATTATACAACCGTAGGGGAAGAAAAAAGGAGCAATCCTTTTCTTGGCTGATTTTAACCGCACAGAATGGATTCTCAATTCATATTGTTGTGAAACATGACTTTTATTATTTTGAACTCAATATCTTCTTTTTATTTTTGAAAAGTTTGCAAAGCCGATAATAAATAATCCAAATATATTAACTTAACACTTCTGCATATATGGCACTCGATAATTTTGCATCACGTCACAACGGCCCGAGAGGCGAAGAAATAAAGACCATGCTCGACAAGATAGGCGTTAAATCGCTTGACGAGCTTATTGACAAAACAGTTCCCGAATCGATAAGGCTTAAAAAGCCAATGAAACTGCCTGATGGCCTGAGTGAATATGAATATCTTGACAGGATCCGTCAAATTGCTTCCCGAAACAAACTTTACAAATCATTCATAGGGATGGGTTATTACAACACCATTTTCCCTTCGGTTATACAGAGAAATATTCTGGAAAACCCGGTGTGGTACACATCCTATACACCATATCAGGCTGAGATATCACAGGGACGCCTTGAAGCTCTTCTCAATTTTCAAACCGTTGTAATGGATCTTACCGGAATGGAGCTTGCAAATGCATCCCTTCTTGATGAAGCTACAGCAGCTGCGGAGGCTATGGTGATGATGTTCAATTCCCGTTCGCGCAAAGCAGTAAAAAACAATGTGAATAAGTTTTTCGTTGACGAAAATATATTTCCCCAGAACCTCGAGGTGCTTATTACACGGGCTATACCCCTTAACATTGAACTGGTGGTTGGGGATTACCGGGAAACAGAGCTGGATGACAGCTATTTCGGACTAATTGTGCAGTATCCGGCAGGTGACGGAAAGCTAATTGATTACACAGGATTCGTTGAGAAGGCAAAGGAGAAGGATATCTTTGCAGGAGTAATAGCTGATATTCTGAGTCTGGTTTTGCTTAGACCGCCCGGAGAATGGGGCGCCGATGTTGTGGTGGGGTCGACCCAGCGGCTGGGCATACCTATGGGATATGGCGGGCCTCATGCAGCTTATTTTGCAACGCTTGAAAAGTTCAAACGCAATGTACCCGGGCGCATAATTGGTGTTTCAGTCGATGCACAGGGAAAGCACGCCCTCAGGATGGCGCTGCAGACACGGGAGCAGCATATAAAACGCGAAAGGGCAACGTCCAACATTTGTACTGCCCAGGCTCTCCTTGCCACTATGGCAGGAATGTATGCCGTTTACCACGGAGCAGACGGATTAAAGCGTATATCCCGCCACATACACCATATGGCATGCAAATTGAATGCCGGACTGAGAAAGATGGGGTTTGAGCAGGAGAACAATGACTATTTCGATACTCTCAGGATCAGGCTTACCGATGGAGTTGATTCATCCAAAATTGAGAATACGGCTCTGAAATACAAGGTTAATTTCCTTTATGTGGACAATGACACAATAAGTATAAGCGTAGATGAAACAACAATGGATGAAGATGTAAAGCTTATCCTGGATATATTTGCTGAAGCTTCAGGTAAAAAGGCTCCTGAAAAAATTGTTGTACCCGAAGAACATATTTGCATTGACAAAAAATTTGAACGGAAAAGCGATTTTCTGACTCTCGAGTGTTTTAAAAAGTACCGCTCTGAAACCGACTTGATGAGGTATATAAAAATGCTTGAGAGAAAAGATTTCAGTCTCGCGCACTCAATGATATCACTTGGATCGTGTACCATGAAGCTGAATGCTGCCACCGAACTTCTTCCTTTGAGCTGGCCGGAGTTTGGAGGGTTACATCCTTTTGTGCCTAAAGAGCAGGCCGAAGGTTATTACCAGCTTATCGGGGAGCTGGAAGACGATCTGGCCGAGATAACCGGACTGAAAAAGTTTTCGTTCCAGCCCAATTCCGGGGCTGCAGGTGAGTATGCCGGACTGATGGTGATACGTCAGTATCATATCAGCCGCAATGAGGGGCACAGGAATGTTTGCCTAATCCCTTCATCAGCTCACGGCACCAATCCTGCAAGTGCTGTTATGGCGGGAATGGAAGTGGTGGTGGTTGATTGCGATGAGAACGGGAATGTTGACCTGGAAGACCTGAAGACAAAAGCTGAAGAGCACAGGGACTACCTGGCTGCATTCATGGTTACCTATCCATCCACACATGGCGTGTATGAAGAGGGGATCAAAAAAATGAATGAGATAATACACGAGAATGGCGGACAGGTATATATGGACGGTGCAAATATGAATGCGCAGGTGGGTCTTACCAATCTGGGAATACAGGGAACCGATGTTTGCCATCTCAACCTGCACAAGACTTTTGCCATACCTCACGGAGGGGGAGGCCCGGGTGTCGGTCCGATAGGCGTTGCAGAACATCTTGTGGAATTCCTGCCACAACACCCCGTTGTTAAAACAGGAGGCAGCAAGGGGGTTGGTGCAATAGCTGCAGCACCTTTCGGGAGTCCCAGTGTCCTCCCAATTTCATACGGATACATAAAAATGATGGGAGGCAATGGTCTTACCGAAGCAACTAAACTGGCAATACTTAATGCCAATTACATAGCATATTCGTTGCAGGATCACTACAAAATACTCTACAGGGGCAGGAATGGTTTCGTGGCACACGAAATGATACTTGAGTGCCGGAACTTCAGGAATGACAAGGATATACAGATCACTGAAGGAGATATTGCCAAGCGCTTGATGGATTACGGATTTCATGCCCCCACCCGTTCCTTCCCGGTTCCGGGGACACTCATGGTGGAACCCACAGAAAGTGAATCACTCGGTGAACTGAACCGGTTTATAGAATCGATGATATCTATCCACCAGGAAATAATGGAGATCAAAGAAGGAAAAGCTGATGTTGAGAACAATATTCTCAGGAATGCACCCCATACTGCAGAAGTTGTTGTATCTGATGAATGGGACAGGCCTTATGGCCGCGAAAAGGCTGCATACCCGCTGAAATGGGTGGCAGACAACAAGTTGTGGCCGGCAGCCAGCAGGGTTGACGATGCATGGGGAGACAGGAACCTTAACTGTTCATGTGAGCCGATAGACTCTTACAGGAAGGGATTGTTTGAATTCGACCCCCTTAATGAGTAGAAAATAATTTCCTGAAAAGTCCGGTACATTACCTCACAATGTTATTTTGGCAGTTGTGGGTGTACCGGATTTTTTATTTCTGTCAAAGGATGAAGCCAAAGGCAATGAAGAGTATGGTGGCTCCTGCTGCAGCGATCATTGCATAAGGAAGCTGGGTGCGCACATGGTCAATATGATCGCTTGCTGCAGCCATCGAGGAAACCAGTGTAGTATCGGATATTGGCGAAACATGGTCGCCGAATACACCGCCACCCAGAACCGCTGCAAGGCAAAGAGGCATGCTTGCTCCCGTTATCAATGCAGTAGGAATTGCAATAGGTATCATTATGGCAAACACGCCCCAGCTGGTACCTGTTGAAAAGGCCGTAAATGCAGAGGTGAGGAATATTACAGCTGCAATATAGCCCGGATGCAGGAACTCATCGGCAACTGACGCAACGTAAACTCCGGTTCCCAGTTCCCTGCTGACATTTCCGATTGCAAAGGCAAGTATCATAACAATGGCAAGTGGCATCATCCCTCCGATCCCTTTCAGGGTAAGATCAAATACCTCCCTGAACGACAGTATTTTCTGTATATACGGAAGTAATCCTGCAACAAAGATAGAAGCCAGTACAGACCATAGTACGGCGGTTGAACCGGTGCCCTGCATAATATTCCCGTCTCCCGTTATATAGAGTCCTATTGGCATCATTGCTATCATTACAAAAACGGGAATGATCATGTTAAAAGCACGATAGGGGACATTCTCCTTTGGTTTTATGGAAGTGACTTCGTCAGATACCATTGGTACCGAATTGTCTGCAATTGTCTTTCCTGTTGTCAGTGCCCGGTGTTCGGCTTTTTTCATAGGACCGAAATCCCAGAATGTTACAATAAAGAAGGTTACCATTAATATGACCAGTATTGCGTAAAAGTTGAGCGGTATGCTGCTCACGAACACCTGGATTGTGTTGTCAACACCTTCGGTTTCCAGAAGTCCTATCACATAGGCTCCCCAAGCATTAAGAGGTATAAGGACACATTTTGGAGCCGAGGTAGAGTCGAGAATATATGCAAGCTTTTCCCTGGATATCCGGAGTCTTTCAAAAAGAGGCCTGGATACAGAACCTGCAATCAGGCAGCAGATGCTTGATTCAATAAAAATAATGAAACCTATAAAACCTGAAAGTCCGGCAGCCCCTCTTCTTGTTTGCGCCATATTCCTGTTGTGAAGCCAGTTGACAAAACCGTTAACACCCCCGCTCCTTTGTGTAAGGGTTATCATTGCCCCTATCAGGGCGCAGAAAATAATTACCCTGGTGTTGCCGGGATCCTGGAACACTTCAATAATTGATTGAATACTTGCTGCAAGCCCCTGAAATAAACTCCAGTCGGATATAATTATCCACCCGGCCAGAATACCAAGGAAAAGGGAAACAAAAACCTGTCTGGTTATAATTGCAAGCAGTATCGCGAGTAGTGGAGGAACAACAGAAAGCCAGCCGTAATCCATATCGTTATGGGTTAAATGTTAGCTATTTGAATTAACTCCCGGCAACTACCAGGCCGGGCAGCATCGTCTCAAATCAAACTGAAACCTTTTTCCGGTGAAAACCTGAGTCTTTAAAGGTTAAAACCAAAATGAAGGGCTAAAATATAAAATTTTTGTACTTCCTGAAATTTTTTTATCCTTTCCTTTT
Source organism: Bacteroidota bacterium (assembly GCA_003551495.1). Lineage (GTDB taxonomy): Bacteria > Bacteroidota > Bacteroidia > Bacteroidales > PUMT01 > PUMT01. The sequence continues at coordinate 2,686 of PUMT01000211.1, read as the reverse complement.
ATTTTTATGGTGGCTGAACAATCGATTGCTCTATTTATTAGTTTTACATTTGCATGCTTATTGATAATTTACTCGACTGGTTTTTTACCGTTTTTCATTCCCTGCTGATACTTTTCAACATTACGGGCTGGGCATGGAAAAAAACACGTAAGCTTAACCTGGCTGTGATTTTGCTTACGGCAGGCTCATGGTTTATACTTGGTCTGTTTTATGGTATAGGGTACTGCCCTTTAACAGACTGGCACTGGAATGTGCTATACAGGCTGGGGGAGAGGGGACTGCCGCCATCATATACACAGTACCTGATTGACCGTGTTACAGGCATTGAACTTACTTCATCTCAGGCAGACCTGCTTACCGGTGGCGGACTTGCAATTGCGTTTGTAATATCCCTTGTGCTGAATATAAGGGATTTCAAAAAGGGAAAAAGAATCAGCTCCACCTAATTGCTCCCGCAGAAACTCTTCAGTCTCTCTATTGCCTCATTGAGCTCTTCCTCTTTCCTTGCAAAGTTCAGCCGTATAAACCTCCGGCTCTGTTCAGTGAAATGCACTCCAGGGATTACCGCCACCTTTTTCTTTTCATACAGGTCAACGGCAAAACTGAAATCGTCTTTGAACCGTTGGGGAAGCTCTGCCCAGATAAAGTATCCTCCTCCCGTTTCTGCGGGAGTGAAGCCGGACTCCTTCAAAGCATTTTTCAGTAAAGTGAAGGACCTGCCAAGGTTATTGCGCATATTTTCAAGATAATCTTCCCCGAAATTGCTTTTGCTGTTGTACAACGCCAATGCATGCTGCAGGGGTGCTGGACTGCTCAGATGGGTATAGTCGTGTATGGAACGGATTTTTTTCATGTGGGCGGAAGAGGTTATGATATAACCAATGCGCCAGCCGGTTATGGAATATTTTTTGGAAAAGCTGTTCACGTAAAAAAGGCGCTCTCCAATATGGTCAAGTGGCATGAAGGGCTTTTCACCAAAATACAGGTCCCTGTAAACAGCATCAAATATTATGTAAAAACCATATTTATCAGACAGCTCTATTATCTTTTCTATTTCTTTTTGCGACCAGATTTTGCCGAGAGGATTACCCGGAGAGGCGATGAACATAAGTTTAACGTTATTTTCTTTTATGGTTTTTTCAAGTTTCTCAAGATCAATTCTATCATAATCCTCCAGCGGAAAGGAGATGTACAGTTCGCCGAAGATGCGGGGCAGGTGCCTGTAACTTTCGTATGCAGGGTCAAATGCAAGTACGGTGAAACTCTCCTTTACCATTTTTTTTATGTAAATGTACAGCAGTGTTATACCTTCTGTTGCACCTGTACAGACCATGAAATTATCTTTTGTGAAGGCTGACCCTTTACCGTAATATTCAACCAGTTGATCCACTAGAATGGTGTTCCCGGTTCCGGGAGCATACTGGTGAACCGGTTTGTCTGTAACCGAATGCAATGCATCCAGCAACTGCTCCGGCGGATCGTAACCCGGAATGCCCTGTGCAAGGTTTATTCCGCCATGTTCCTTTACCTTATTGCTCATAAAACTGATAAGCGAGCCTTCGGGAATATCGTATTTGCCCATATTTCATGAGTTTGGCCTTCCCGGGTGCATGAAAAATCAGTGGCTTCAGGAAGAATGATTTAGTTATTTTCTCCTGTCATCAGGAAAAGGGGTTTCATTTCAAAACTGCTGTAAATTGGCCTTAAACGGTCAGTATTGTAATGTTTCCTGACATTGACGAATTTTTTGGAGGAAGTTACAACATCTATAGGAACGTTGTCATATCTTCCGTTCTGAAGAACAACGAGCCTCCCGTGTATTCCTTTCAGCACCAGGTCGAGTGCCAGGTTGCCGAACGCCATTGGCACAATGGAGTCGATGGCATCCGGGTCACCACCCCTTACCAGGTAACCAAGCTTCTGGTTTATCACATTTATTGGTTTTCCATTATTGTAAGATGGTGACAGCCTTTTTAACTCGGATGAAACCAGGTCGCCTATACCCCCTAGTTTTGCATGACCAAAAGCATCTTTTTCATGGCTCTCGAAAACCATTTCCCCGCCTTTGAACATTGCTCCTTCCGAAACAAGCACAACGGAGTACTTGCTTGGATTATTGAACCTGTCCTCTGCAAGCAGTTCGGCGAGCCTGTTGATGTCAAACTTGTATTCGGGTATTACACAGCGGTTGGCAGATCCTGCCATTGTTGGAACCATTGCGGTGAAGCCTGCATATCTTCCGAAGACCTCCACAACAAGGAACCTCTCATGTGACCCTGCAGAGGTGCGAAGGCTGTGTGTCATCATTATAGTCCGCGTTATGCAGGTACTGAAACCTATGCAATAGTCAGTGCCCGGCACGTCATTATCCATCGTTTTGGGAATAGCGATTATCCTGACACCTTCCTTGTAAAGTCTCACTGCATAGCTTAGTGTATCGTCACCGCCTATGGGAATCAGGTAGTCAATCCCGAGGAACGAAAGGTTCTTTAACACTTCCGGGGTCAGGTCGTTTGTTTCGTTGTTGTATTTGTCCTGCAGGTGGGAGGGTATATTGATCTTTTTGACCTTTCCGGGGTTAGTTCTTGAGGTGTGCAGGAATGTCCCGCCAGTTCGCCCCATCTTATTGACTATTTCCTCGTCAAGCTCAACAAATGCTTCGCTGTTGTCGGCTTTTTTGTCCCTG
>PUMT01000029.1 GCA_003551495.1 Bacteroidota bacterium | reverse complement strand
GAGAAGGTGGAGAAGAGCAAAAAAGTTAGTTAATAACATCGTCTTGATTTGAAGTACCTTATTGCTGGACTGGGTAATATCGGTGAACAGTATGCCAATACAAGGCATAATGTAGGGTTTATACTGCTTGATTATATTGCAGTTGAAGCCGGTGCAACCTTTGAAGACCGGCGTTACGGTTTTGTTTCCAAATTCAGGTTTAAGGGAAGGATTTTTGTCCTTTTGAAACCTTCAACCTTTATGAATCGCAGCGGAAGAGCCATAAACTACTGGCTTAAAAAAGAAAAGATCCCCGTTGAAAACCTGCTTGTAATAGTTGACGATATTGCACTTCCGTTCGGGACAATAAGGATAAGGCCCGGTGGCGGAGACGGGGGTCATAACGGATTGCAAAGTATCAGTCAGATACTCGGCACCAACGATTATGCAAGATTGAGATTTGGAATAGGGAACGGCTTTCCCAGGGGAACCCAGGTGAATTACGTTCTTGGCGAACTCACTGATGAAGAGAAGAAATTACTGCCTGAAAGAGCCGAGAAAGTTAATGGGGCAGTGAAGTCTTTGGGTGTTGCCGGACTGGAACGAACAATGACTTTGTTCAACAATAAATGATACCGAACCAGGAGGTAAAAACATAAAACCGGTTGCAGTTCATTTTCTTTGAAATTTCTCCCACATTGCTGCAATATAGTTCCGGTATTGCCGATTGTATATACAGCCGGAATAATTATTTTATATATCGGCTTCTTTGCTTAATAAATGCATTTCAGTTATGGAGAATCCCGGGGAAGTGAGAATAGACAAATGGCTCTGGGCGGCCAGAATTTTTAAAACCCGCAGCAAGGCTGCCGATGCCTGTAAAAAAGGACGGGTAATAATTGAAGATGTCCAGGTCAAACCTTCCAGGAATGTAAAAGCGGGCGACAGGGTAGTAGTAAAACGTCCTCCGGTTGTGTACACTTATAATGTAAAGGGTGTCTCAGAAAAAAGAGTTTCTGCAAAAGAAGCTGAAAATCTGGTTGAAAATGTTACACCGCAGTCAGAAATGGCTAAACTTAAAGGTAAAAGTTATGCTGTTTTCGTTCACCGTGACCGCGGAAGCGGAAGGCCCACGAAAAAGGAACGTCGTATACTGGACAGGCTGAATCCGTACAAATGAGAGTTACTGTTAGTGAAACAGCAGTTTCAGCATATTTGTCCCTTTATAGCATTTTCACGAAACATAATTGAAATCCTCATCTATGCTAATAGCAAAAAAAAAGAGAAAGGAAAATATTGCCGAATATATCATTTACATGTGGCAGGTGGAAGATACAATAAGGGCATTCAATTTTGATATGGATGAAATTGAAAAACAGATTATTTCAGGTTACAATCAGCCTGAAGAATTAAGAAAAGAGATCTGTGAATGGTACAGTGATCTGGCTGCCCTTATGAAAAGTGAAAAGGTTGAGAAGTCGGGACATGTGAGGTTCCTGAAAAACCTGGTTAACGATATGAACCATTTGCACCTGCAACTGCTAAAAGACCCCGCTGAACCGGAATATTCCCGAATATACGGGGAAGCTTTGCCACTGATAAGAGAGATGAATACAAGACAGCAATGGCGGTCTGAAAACGAAATAGAAACATGCCTGACCGGGGTTTACATATATTACCTGATGAGGCTCAGGAAAAGGGAAATATCCGCAGCAACCGAAGAGGCAATGAAGGTTTTTGTAAGGTTGCTCGGACTGTTAAGTGCAAAGTACAGGGAAAGGGAGGAGGCCTGAAACTGTGCCCCGGAGCTGTTTATTTGGAACTGTCCGGACAAATCGGATTCATAGTCTAACAAACAGGATTACAATATATTGAAGGAAAAACCGAGGCCAAATGTTTGCTTCAGCTGAAGGCGCGGTCCCACCTCTTCATCGTCGATCTTTATTTTTGTGTCATGGTCATATATCATATGAATGAAAAGGTTTGCCTTGATATAGTCGTTGATATCAAGCCTCAGCCTGCCGGTTAGATCCATATTTATCTTTTCGGGTCTGCTGTAATCTGAAAACAGCTCAAGTCTTGAAACGGCAGAAACATTTTCCATCAGCTCGGTTCTGAAATTGATCCTTATCAATCCACCGAAGTCGTGTTTCACATTCTTACCCGGCGTTACCCCGAATGCTCCTTTTTCTGAAAGTTCCTTGTCCCTTACTATTGTTGTCCTGCCTGCAACAGGAGAGAAATATATTGAATAATCTTCATCCGGCCTGTAATTCATACCGACCGATAATCCAATGTAACCGGGAGAAAGAAAATCTGAAATTGGTATTGAATCGTTGGGGTAGTCAAATCCTGGCGCCATTTGGGTGCGGAATGAAAAGAGGCTGGAATAATCCCATCTCTCGGAAGCCTTCCTGTTAATTTTTGAAGAGAACTCAATACGGTCGTTGCTTTTGCGGGTATCTTCATGTTCCCTGTTGATAAGTCCGTATGCAACTTCAAGTGAATTTTCCCAGCCTATGGTTTCCCCGGAATAATTGAGAAAAGATACAAAATGCGAATTGAGTGCAATTGAGTTTTCTCCTCCTGCTGACCAGTTGGAAAGGGATATCTGGGAAAGGTCCACGTTAACCTCTGCACCTCTTTCCCAGTTTGAAGTTATAGTATCATTTTCATCATTTGCTGAGGCAAAAGCAGCCGAAGCGAACAATGATAACAGTATGCATATAGCTTTAATTTTAATCATATGATTTTTTTTTGTATAGAAGATTAATAATCAAGAAACATTTCCCTGATTGATTCCCCGGGCACCATGCAGGCATCTTTTTTCCCGAACCATTTGTAACGGTTCCGGGCTACAAATTTGTAAAAAAAATTTCTTATCGGAGCCGGAATAATAATAAAAAAACGGAGTAAAGGCCAAAAACCGTCCAGTTTTCCTGCAATTCTCAGGGCTGCTGTAGAAGCTGTGTAAATTTTCCCTTTTTCAACAAGTAAAAGATAATCATTCCCTTCTTTCCGGAATCCGGACTCTTCAATTATTTTCCTTCCGGTATTGGACTGAAGCGGAGCGAACCTGAATAACCTCTTCCTGTCGTGCTTTATTATAAAACTAACTGAAGAAGAACACAAGTTGCAGATGCCGTCAAACAGCACGACAGGATTAGAGGGTAAATTGAGTTCCATTATGCAGATTTTTTGCTGTTCAGGCTTTTAATAAATTTTTTCCTCCCCATTTCTATCAGCTCTTCCGCACGGTGGAAGTCAAATGAGCTGCAGCTGTTCTTAGGTATGCGAATAATGATATCAGGTTTGTGCTTTTCAAGTATCATTGATGATATCCTCCCCTGCATTACTTCAATAACCTTGTTAAGAAGCTTGAAATAACCCAGCTTGTCCTCATGTTCATCGTTTTCGGGGAATATACTTTGCCATTTTTTTATGAATAGTTCAATCTTTTTCCTGTAACTCTTTTCAGATTCTTCATCACCCAGACTCCTGTCATCCTTTTTTTTGTTTTTTTCCGGCGGGGCGTTCAAATCTACAACTACCAGGATATCACCT
>PUMT01000060.1 GCA_003551495.1 Bacteroidota bacterium | reverse complement strand
TATTTCTATAAGCATTTCAGCTATTTATCGGACGATAAACCAAATTTTAAAAATGCGGGCAAACCCTCCGTTATCTCCCGGATATGCGGACTTTTACAACTATAAACCTGCTCCGGGAATAAATATTTCTGTTAATATTTTAAATTTAACTGCTCCTTATTTTTTTGTAATTTTAACGTCTGTCATTTTACCGCTAATTTTTTCAAAAAGAAAATATTCAAATTTGTCTTTTCCAATGAAGCAGTTCATACATCTTCACGTACATACCCAGTATTCGATTCTCGACGGAGCCTCGAAAATACCTGTAGTTTTAAGCAAGGCGGCTGACAATGGTATGAATGCCGTTGCCATTACCGACCACGGAAATATGTTTGGAGTAAAGACTTTTCATAATGAAGCAAAAAAAAGGAATATTAAGCCAATAATTGGTTGCGAAGTTTATATAGCTGAAAACAGCCGTTTTGAAAAAACCGAACGTGAAGACAGGAGCGGGTACCACCTTATTCTTCTTGCAAAAAACAAAACCGGTTATCAGAATCTTTTAAAACTTATTTCTCTTGGCTACATAGAAGGCTTTTACTATAAGCCCAGGATTGACGAAGAACTGCTTTTCAGCCACAGGGAGGGACTTATAGCCTGCTCGGGTTGCCTTGGAGGGGAAATACCCAAGGCTGTAGTCAACTCCGGGCCTGAAGAAGCGGAAAGGATAGCGCTTAAATACAGCAAAAATTTCGGGGATGACTTTTACCTTGAGCTTCAGAGGCATCCTTCAGGCGATCAACAGATTGACAGTGAAGTCTTCAATATTCAGCAGCAAGTCAACTCCACACTTCTTGAAATATCCAAAAAGCATGATATAAAAATTGTTGCAACCAATGATGTTCACTTTATAAATGAAGGGGATGCCGGTGCACACGACAGGCTGATATGCCTGAACACCGGCAAAGACCTGGATGACCCCGACAGGTTAAGGTATACCGGACAGGAGTTTTTCAAAACCCCGGATGAGATGTGGGAGCTTTTTGCCGACACCCCTGAGGCGCTGGAAAACACTATTGAAATATCAGAAAAGATTGAATTTTACGAGCTTGATAATCCGCCAATAATGCCCGACTTTCCTATACCTGAAGGATTCGCAGACGATGATGAGTACCTGCATCATCTGACTTACGAAGGGGCGAAAAGACTCTATAAGGTTATAACCGATGAGTTGAAGGAAAGGATCGATTTCGAGCTTGGGGTTATTAAAAAGATGGGGTTTTCAAGCTATTTCCTCATTGTACAGGATTTCCTGAATGCCGCAAGGGAAATGGGGGTTTCTGTAGGACCCGGAAGGGGATCTGCCGCCGGGTCGGTTGTTGCATACTGCAACCGGATAACTGATGTGGATCCTATAGAATACAATCTCCTTTTTGAGCGGTTCCTCAACCCCGAACGCATCTCAATGCCCGATATAGATATTGACTTTGACGAAGAGGGACGTGAAAAGATCCTTAAATGGGTTGTTGAAAAATATGGCAGCAACAGGGTTGCAAACATTATCACCTTCGGAACAATGGCAGCCAAAATGGCTATCCGTGACGTTGCCCGCATTCAGCGGCTTCCTCTGCCCGAAGCAGACAGGCTCGCCAAACTTGTCCCCGAAAGACCGGGCACATCGCTGAAAGCTGCTTTCAAAGAGGTAAAGGAACTGGATGAAGCAAGGAAAAAAGGTTCCGAAGATGTTGTCAAAACACTTAAGTTCGCAGAAATACTCGAAGGCTCTGTAAGGCATACCGGGGTACATGCCTGCGGTATAATTATTTCGAAAAAAGACCTCACGGAACATATACCCGTATGCACCAGCAAAGATTCCGATCTCCTCCTAACCCAGTATGACGGCAACCACGTAGAGAATGTCGGAATGCTTAAAATGGACTTCCTGGGGTTGAAGACACTTTCCATAATTAAGGATGCCATTGAAACCATAGCCAGGTCGAATGAGGTGCATGTGGATTTTGAAAACATTCCTCTTGACGATAAAAAAACATATGAGCTTTTCAGCCGGGGAGACACAACTGCCATATTCCAGTTTGAGTCAGCCGGCATGAAAAGGTACCTGCGGGAGCTGAAGCCCGAACGCCTTGAAGACCTGATAGCAATGAATGCCCTTTACAGGCCGGGGCCTATGGAGTATATACCTTCTTTTATTCTCAGGAAACACGGAAAAGAAAAGATTGAATATGACCTTCCGGTAATGGAAAAATACCTGAAGGAAACTTACGGAGTTACGGTTTACCAGGAGCAGGTGATGCTGCTTTCACAGGCACTGGCAGGATTTACAAGAGGGCAGGCGGATTCTCTGCGGAAAGCAATGGGTAAAAAGAAAAAAGCGGAGATGGACAAGCTTAAGGCTCTTTTCCTTGAAGGTTGTCAAAAGAGGGGATATGAAGAAAAGCATGCCCTCAAGATATGGGGAGACTGGGAAGCTTTTGCACAATATGCTTTCAATAAGTCCCATTCAACCTGTTATGCACTTATTGCCTTCCGGACTGCATATCTGAAGGCACATTACCCCGGTGAATTTATGGCTGCGGTACTGAGCCGCAACATATCGGATATTAAGAAGATAACACTGTTCATGGATGAATGCAGGCGCCTTGGGATATCTGTACTGGGTCCTGATGTAAATGAAAGTGAGCTGAAGTTCACGGTTAACCAGGAAGGTAATATACGGTTCGGACTGGGTGCCATAAAAGGTGTCGGAGAAATTGCCGTACAAAAGATCATTGAAGAAAGAAAAGCCAACGGACCCTATTCTGATATTTTTGATTTTGTTGAAAGGGTCAGCCTCCATTCGGTCAACAAGAGGTGCTTAGAAGCAATGGCGGCTGCAGGAGCTTTTGACGAGTTCGGAAAACCCCTTCGCCATCAGTTTTTTGCAAGCGATGCTAAAGGAAACAGCTTCATTGAAAACCTGATACGTTACGGAAGTAAAGTTCAGGCTGACAGGCAAAATAACCAGGCTTTACTTTTTGACGAGTCCAATGGCTTCGAATTTCCCAAACCTGAAATACCCAAAGGTGAAGAATGGTCGAAAATTGTAAAATTAAACAACGAAAGGGAGCTGATAGGCATATTCCTTTCAGCTCATCCTCTTGATGATTTCAGGCTTGAGATAGAAAACTTCACAACACACAGCCTGTCTGAGCTTTCCAGTCCCGAAAAACTCAAAAACAAAGATGTTTCAGTAGCCGGTATAGTAACTGAAACAAAAGAAGCCACAACCAAAAACGGCAACCCTTATGGCAGGATGACAATTGAAGATTATTCCGATTCATACGAACTTACACTATTTGGAAAGGATTATATAAGCTTCAAGAATTTTTTTGTAAAAGACTGTGCACTGCTTATAAAAGGGAGGGTACAGCCGAAATATTACAGGGAGAACGAGCTGGAACTGAAGGTCAAAAGCATAAACCTTCTTTCAAACCTGAAAGATGAGATGATAAAAAGTATAATTCTGGAGATCCCCCTGTCAGAGATCAATGAAAATCTTATCGGGGAACTTAAAACCAAAATGGAAAAAGCCAAAGGCAAGACCTTACTTAAATTCAAAATAAAAGACACAATTGACAATATTTATGTTGAAATGTTCTCCAGATCGAAAAGGATCATGCTTACCGACGAACTGCGCGCTTTTATTGAAAAAAATCCGGCAATTGAAACCAGGATCAATTAAATAATACGATTTTTTTCATCTGTTTTTTGTGTATTTGTACATTTATATAAATTAAACCCGGCTTGTATAACACCCTATTGGTAATTATTTAAATACATTAAATTATGACTGTAGAAATAACTGAAAGCAATTTTGAAGAGGTTGTACTTAAATCAGATAAGCCTGTATTACTTGATTTCTGGGCAGAATGGTGCGGCCCATGCAGGGTCATCGGCCCATATATTGAAGAGATCGCCGAGGAGTTCAAGGACAAAGCGATTGTCGGAAAGGTAGATGTTGACAGCAATCCGGGAATAGCTTCAAAGTACGGGATCAGAAATATTCCCACAGTGCTTTTTATAAAAAACGGGGAGATTGCTGACAAGCAGATAGGTGTAGTTCCCAAAAAGAATATGATAGCAAAACTCAATGAACTGTTTTAGTTCATTGTAAAACACGAACAATATAACCCGGCATGCATATGCCGTCAATAAAAAATAATGGCCGTTTATTTCATTAAACGGTCATTATTTCTTTTTCTTTCCTTTCGAGGATCTCTTCCACCTTGCCGTTGAAAGAGTCAGTCAGCTTCTGAACTTCCTGCTGCGCACTCTTCTCGAGATCTTCGGGAAGTCCTTCTTTCTGGAGCTTCTTAAGTTCGTCATTCGCTTCACGGCGTGCATTCCTTATGCTGACCCTTGCATTTTCCCCCTCTCCTTTCACCTGCTTAACAAGCACTTTGCGCCTCTCTTCCGTCAAAGCAGGGACTACAATGCGCAGAACTTCCCCGTTATTGATCGGATTAAATCCGAGATTTGCCTGAAGTATAGCTTTCTCAATTGGTTCAAGCATGTTTTTTTCCCAGGGCTGAACTAATATTGTCCTTGCATCGGGGGTATTAATATTTGAAACCCTGTCAAGAGGAGTAACAGCGCCGTAATAATCCACCGTCAACCCGTCAAGCATATGCGGACTTGCCTTCCCGGCACGAAGTTTTGCCAGTTCATCCGAAAGGTACTTGATGGCATTCTCCATCTTTTCTTTCGCCATTTCAATTACCAGATCCATTTCTTCTTCCATAAGCAGAGTATTTTTTCAAACAACAGGCCTAAATATATTTATTTTTCAATTAATGTTCCAATTTTTTCTCCCGAAATGATCCGGACAAGGTTCCCCGGTTGGTTCATATTGAATACAACTATTTTCATTCCATTCTCCCTGCAAAGCGTAAAAGCTGTCAGATCCATTATCTTCAGGCCTTTCCTGTACACTTCATTATAGGTTATTCTGCTGAATTTTTTGGCCTGCGGATCGGCCTCAGGATCGGCAGAATAGACCCCATCAACACGCGTACCCTTAAGAAGCATATCGGCATTGATTTCCGAAGCCCTCAAGGCTGCAGCAGTATCTGTAGTAAAAAAAGGATTTCCCGTTCCTCCTGAAAATATTGCTATCTCTCCGTTTTCAAGAGCCCTGATGGCAGAATGGTGTGTAAAACGCTCCCCAACCGGCCCGATAGTTACAGCTGTAAAAAGTTTTACGCGTGCGCCCATGCTTTCAAGTGAGGACTGAAGCGCAAGTGAATTTATTACCGTTGCCAGCATGCCCATCTGGTCACCCTTCACCCTGTCGAACCCTTTCCCGGTTCCCTTCAGTCCCCTGAAAATATTTCCGCCACCAATTACTATCCCGATCTGCACACCTTTTTCCGCAACACTTATGATTTCTTTGGAATATTTTAAAAGGTTACCTTCATCTATGGTAATTTGATCTTTCATGAGCGACTCGCCGCTCATTTTCAGCAAAATACGCTTGCAATCTGTCATATTGTGATAATCATGTTATCAAGACTCAAGAAGAACCGGTTCGTTTGTGCGGATAAAAATAATAAAAAAAGAGGCTTCACCTTTCGGATTGCCTCTCTATTTTATTTCATGCCGGTAAAAAAAACTTACCTGCCCGCGTTAACCCTTACTATTCATCTGCTGAAAGGAATTTAATCTGTCAATGAATACCTCAGAAACCCGGTCACTTTCACATCCTTGTCAAACTCCTCCAGATACTGCCTGACGCTCTTCTTGTTGTCTTTTGTGAAATCCTGCTCAAGAAGTGTGTTCTCCTTGAAAAACTTGTTGAGTTTTCCCTGAGCAATCTTCTCCAGAATATTTTCAGGTTTTCCTTCCTGTCTCGCCTGCTCTTTTCCTATCTCAATTTCCTTATCAACTACCTCCTGTGGCACACCCTCCTTGTCAACTGCTACAGGGTTCATTGCTGCCACCTGCATTGCAATATCTTTCCCAACCTCAGGATCAACCTTTTTGCTGAAGCCTACAACTGTTGCAAGTTTATTTCCCGGGTGGATATAGGGCACAACCATCTCCGCTTCGATTTTTTCATAGTACGAAGCGTCAATTTTTTCTCCAATAACACCTATCTGATCAGTAATAATATCGGAAACCCTGCGTCCTTCAAGCTCCAATTCCCTGAGTTCTTCAAGGCTTTGAGGACTCTTTTCAAGTGCCAGCGCAGCAATGGATTCAGCCAGGCTCACAAAATCATTGTTTTTTGCAACAAAGTCGGTTTCACAATTCAGAACCGTTATCACTCCAAGTGTCTGATCTGAATTGGTTTTTGCCAGAACCACTCCTTCGGTTGCTTCACGGTCGGCTCTTTTACTTGCCACCGCCTGTCCTTTCTTCCTGATTATCTCTATTGCAGCATCAAAGTCACCTCCGGTCTCCTTAAGTGCTTTTTTGCAGTCCATCATACCTGCACCGGTGATATTTCTGAGCTTTTTAACATCTGATGCACTAATTTCTGCCATAATATTTATGTTTTACCAGTTTCTATTAGTATTATTTTTCTTTCTCGTCTTCAGTCCTGGCTGCAGGCTCTTTTTCCTTTGCACTCTTTTCTTCACCCTTTGATTCCTTTTCAACCTTATCTCCGGCTTCAGCTTTGTCAGTTTCACTGGCTTCCTTCGTGGCTTCTGTTACAGTTTTTTCGCCGGACTTCACCTTTCTTGCAGACGATTTCCTTGCACGTGTCTTCCTTGTTTCAGTTTTATCTTTATCTTTCTTTTCTGCGGTCTTTTTTTCTTTGGCTGCAGCCTCTTTTTCCCTTTCTGCTTTCCTTTCATTAAGGCCTTCTGAAATTGCCCTGGCAACTACATCTATTATGAGCGATATGGATTTGGATGCATCGTCATTTGCCGGAACAGGGAAATCCACCATGCGGGGATCGGAGTTTGTGTCAACAATAGCAAATACAGGTATATTGAGCCTTTTGGCTTCCCGTACCGCTATATATTCTTTTGAAACATCCACAACAAAGAGTGCTGCAGGCAAACGGTTCAGATCAGCAATACTACCGAAGTTCTTTTCAAGCTTGGCACGTTGACGAATAATCTGCAGCCTTTCCCTTTTTGCAAGGTTGTCGAAAGTCCCGTCTGTAGCCATTTTGTCGATAAGCGACATTTTTTTGACCGCCTTTCTTATTGTAGGGAAGTTTGTAAGCATACCACCCGGCCACCTTTCGGTTACAAATGGCATATTTATCTCTTTTATCCTTTCGGCTACAATATCCTTTGCCTGCTTTTTCGTGGCAACGAAAAGTATTTTCCTGCCCGACTTGGCAATCTGCTTCATGGCGTTTGCTGCATCTTCCAGTTTTACAACCGTTTTATGAAGATCTATAATGTGAATTCCGTTCCGCTCCATGAAGATATAGGGAGCCATTGCAGGATTCCACTTTCTTTTAAGGTGGCCGAAATGCACTCCGGCCTCCAGCAATTCATTAAAACTTGTTCTTGGCATTGATTGATTTTTAAAGTTAGTTTACATTCTTATTTTGTCAATTGCAGGGTAGCTTCATAATGTGAAGGTCCCAGCAATTTAGATACTAAACTACCGGAAAAGAACTCCTATCTCTTGCTGAACTGGAACTTCTTGCGGGCTTTTGGCTGTCCCGGCTTTTTACGTTCCACTTCACGGGGATCCCTTGTTACAAATCCATGCTCCTTAAGAGCCGGTTTATGATCGGGAGTTATTTTGATCAGAGCCCTGGTTATTCCCAGGCGCAAAGCTTCGGCCTGTCCTTTTGTTCCGCCGCCGGCCAGGATTGCCTTTATATCGTACTTGCCTTTAATGTCAAGTACATCAAGCGGTTGCTCAACTACATACTGTAGCTGGGGATTGGCGAAGTAATCCTTAAATTCCCTGTTATTTATGGTAATGTTACCTTCCCCCTCACTGATATAAACTCTTGCTACCGCTGCCTTTCTCCTGCCTGTTGCGTTAATCTGTTCCATGTTGCTACCTGATTGAATTTAAATTGATTTTTTTGGGTTTCTGGGCTTTGTGCGGGTGTTCACTTCCAACAAACACATGAAGGTTCCTGAAAAGCTCCCTGCCCAAACGGTTTTTTGGAAGCATTCCTTTAACCGCCTTCTCTACGACCACTGCCGGGTTTTTAGCCATTTGTGCATTTACGTTGATTGTCCTCTGCCCTCCCGGATAACCTGTATGCGAAATATATACCTTATCCTCAAACTTTTTCCCGGTCAGCTTGATCTTTTCAGCATTTATAACAATTACATTATCACCGCAATCCACGTGCGGAGTAAAATTTGGCTTGTGCTTGCCCCTCAGGATTTTGGCAACAACAGATGTAAGCCTTCCAAGTATTTGATCGGTGGCGTCAACCAGCACCCATTCCTTTTTTACTGTATCCCTGTTGGCCGAAACGGTTTTGTAACTTAAAGTATCCACTTTATTATTCTGTTTTTTTATCTTAATTCCCTAATACTTTTGCTTAATGGACTGCAAAAATACAATTATTTTTGTTAAACCAAATAATTTTACAACAATTTATTGTTAATAAAGGGCTGCCCTGTTTGTTGCCGAAATAATAAGACTTGTTGCATGATCAGGCTTGAACGTGATTTTTACATACGCGATGTACTTGAAGTTGCACCTGACCTTCTCGGAAAGTACATTGTCAGAACCGGTCCCGGCGGAACGGTCAGCCGTTACCTTATTACCGAAACCGAAGCCTACAGGGGCGAAGAGGATCTGGCGTGCCATGCAAGGAAGGGAAAGACTCCAAGGACAAAGGTGATGTATGAAAGGGGGGGGATGGTATATGTTTACCTGGTTTACGGGATACACTGGATGCTGAACATTGTAACCGGAGCAGAGGGTCACCCGCAGGCTGCGCTTATCAGAAGCATCCGGAATATAGAAGGCCCGGGAAGGGTGACAAAAGAACTTAATATTGGAAAAGACTTTTACGGTGAAGATATTGTTGGTTCAAACCGTGTGTGGATAGAAACCGGGGCTAAAAAGCCTGAATTTGTTACATCTCCGAGAGTGGGAATAGATTATGCCGGCGAAATATGGAAGAACAAACCCTGGCGGTTCATAATGTCAAATCACTGACACGCTTCAGCCGGTTCAATTGTAAAAACTTTTTGTTTTTTAACTCATTTTTGACCGGACCGGTATAAAAAATATGACAAAAAATAGCGTACTTTGTAACGGTTTGAAGTTACTGCAAATCTCTTGGGATCGCCGACAAAATCTGAATATCCTAAATGAAAAAGTACAGGCTGGTAAACAATATTACTGGATGGGCAATATTTTTAATCACATTGATTGTTTTTTCAATTACTGCAGCGCCTTCAGCAGGATTTGGAAACACAGGCGAACTTGTTTCAGCCGCATTTAAAATTCAGACCGGACAGCCTCCCGGATCACCGCTTTATATGCTTGCAGGACGGATATTCTCACTTTTTGCTGCCGGTCCGTCCGGTGCAGCCGTGGCAATGAACTTCCTGTCAGCACTGGCAGGAGCATTTACTGTTTTTTTCCTTTACCATACAATCACCATTCTTTCAGGCAGGATCATATTCAGGAACAGTGAATACAACATCGCCAACATTTCCGTGGTGGCCGGAAGCGGTGCGGCAGGAGCACTTACCCTGGCTTTTTCGGTTTCTTTCTGGTCTGTTTCAACCGGACCAAATACACATGTTTTTGCAGCATTGCTCATTGCTGCTGTTTTTTGGGCTATACTCAAATGGGAAAATACATCACACCTTCCCGGGGCAGGCAGGTGGATAATACTGATAGCTTTCCTGGCAGGCCTGTCAGCCGGGATTAACATGTCGGCACTGGTTGCAATACCAGCAGTTGTTTTTGTTTATTACTTCAAAATGTTCAAGCCGGATGTGAGGGGATTCATAAAGGCCGTTTTGGCGGGTATTGCAATTTTTGTATCCATCAGGTTTATAATTATACCTCTCACTCCTGTTCTGTTTGCAGCTTTTGAGCTCTTTTTTGTGAATGTACTGCGCCTTCCATTTTTGAGCGGTATAATATTTTTCTTTATACTGCTTTCTTCCACACTTGCTTACGGAATATATTCAACCAAACGGAAAGGCAAGCCCCTGGCACACAACATAATGCTTTTCTCAACAGTTATTCTCATCGGGTATTCATCCGTTTCTCTCCTTTTGATCCGATCAGGCGCCAACCCTCCGCTGAATCATGGAAACCCTGATAACATATTCACATTCATGCGTTACAGGACAAGCGCAAATGAAGCGAGGGGTCCCCTTATCTACGGAAGGTGGTTTAATGCACCTTCAGCCGGACTGAAGGAAAAAGGGCAGGGATTTGTCCGTGATGGTGGGAAATATGTATCTGCCGGCAGCCGTTTCGAAACAATTTACGACCGGAAGCATAAAACCCTCTTTCCAAGAATGCACAGTGCCGATCCTTCGCATACCGAAGCATATCTGCAGTGGGCAAAGATCGACCGCGACGAATATGATAAATATGCATTCAGTAATGAGGAGGGGAATCCGTACGTACCCTCCTTCCGCGAAAACCTGAGGTTCTTTTTAAGGTACCAGCTTGTACACATGTACGGCCGCTATTTTATGTGGAACTTTGCAGGCCGCCAGAACGACCTTCCGGGAAGCTACGGGATCCAGTATGGCAACTGGATAAGCGGAATCGGTTTCATTGATGAGATAAGGCTTGGCTCAAGGGATCTGCTCCCCTATAAACTGAAGAACAACAGGGGCACCGGCAGGTATTTTTTCCTCCCGCTGCTGCTGGGTCTGACAGGCTTCCTGTTTCAGTTGCAAAAAAGGCGCAGGGAGTGGTGGAGTGTTTTTGTTCTTTTTATAACTGCAGGCATCGGGGTAGTCCTTTATATGAACCTTGCACCAGTGCATGATTTTGAAAAGGATTACCTGTACCTCGGCTCTTTTTATGCTTTCTGTATATGGACGGGACTGGGGGTTCTGACTGTTTTTGACAACCTCCCTGCCAGGTATCATGGATTGAAGGGATCTGTTATTTCGATCATTCTGACGCTTCTGTTTGTGCCCGGACTGATGGCACTGCAGAATTATGACAGTCACAACCATTCCGGACGTTATACTGCGCGTGACATGGCATATAACCATCTCGTCTCATGCGACCCGGATGCGATACTTTTTACCCGGGACAGCAACAGCACCTTTCCCCTTTGGTATCTTCAGGAGGTTGAGGGTATCCGTACAGACGTTAGGGTAGTCAATATTGATTATCTAAAATACGACTGGTATCTGGACCAGCTAACCCGCAAGGTGAATCAATCGCCCCCCCTGACCCTCAGAATAGCAGACAAACGTTACTCAGGCAGGAATCTGGACATAATATATTTATCTGACCGCCTCGACCATCATGTTGCGGCTTCTGCCGTAATTGACTTCATATTAAGCAACGATGAACGTACAAAGATTGATGTGGCGCCATGGGGAAAAGTCGATTTCGCACCATCCCGGAAGTTCATGTTGCCTGTTGACAGAGACAAGGCAGTCATTTCAGGCGCCGTTCCCGGAGAGAGGATAAATGAAGTTCTTTCTTCAATTGAATGGGAAACAGGCAGGTATTACATTACCAAGAAGGAGCTGGCGATACTCGATATTCTTGCAGGCAACGGCTTGAATAGGCCTGTCTTTTTTGCGAGATCGGTGCCGGAAGAAGAGTATAGCGGACTTGAACCCTATTTACAGCTTGAGGGCATGGTTTACCGGCTCGTACCTTTAAGGAGTGAAAGCGGGGACGTACAGGTAAACACATCAGTTGCCTATGAAAACCTTATGGAAAAATATGAATGGAGGGGAGTAAATGATCCTGATGTGTACCAGGACCTGCCTGCCCGCACCGTTTTGTCGGATGCAAGGCATGTTTTTGCAAAGGTTGCAGAAAGGCTCGTAAGCGAGGGCAAAGCTGATTCAGCCCTGGCTCTGCTCGACAGGTGCATGGAGGCAATACCTGCTGAAGCCGTTCACTTCGACCATTCGATACTTTCAATTGCCCTCTCCTATCACAGGGCGGGAGAAACTGACATAGCCCTTTCGATGCTTTATGAAAAAGCCTGGCTTCTCACCGACGAGCTGGAATACTACTTCACGCTGGGGGATAAGTTCCGTCCACTGGCATCGGAAGATATAGAAAAAGTGCTTTCAACTTTCAGCATGCTTGTCGAAACAACAGAGCAAACAGGCAACGATGAGCTGCATGAAATACTGAAAAACAACCTTGCCAGCTACAAGCGGCTTTTAACGGAAAACTGACCATGGATCTCCCCCTTCCCCTGTGGCTGCTTAAAAAGATGCTACCGGACGCCACATTCACAATGGCTCCGCAGGGCAGAACTGTATTTCTTACATTCGATGACGGCCCTCACCCTGACACCACTCCGCAAATACTGGAAAAACTGGAAAGGTTCAATGCAAAAGCCACATTCTTCTGCCTTGGCAAACAGGCAGAAAAGTACCCCCATCTTGTAAAAGCGATTCTTGATGCAGGCCATGCCACCGGCAATCATTCCTATTCGCATCCCAACGGTTGGCTGACCGGCCGGAAAAAGTACATTGATGATATTGAAAAGGCTTCGGCTTTGGTGCCTGGTGGACTTTTCCGCCCCCCCTACGGGAGGATGACACCCGGACAGTATTTAACACTGAAAAAAAAGTACAGGATAATAATGTGGACAAGGCAGTTTGCAGATTACAAAAAGGAGTTTGTGCCATCAGCAGCAGCCGGTGCAACTATAGCGCCGGGCGACATCCTTGTACTTCACGATTCGCAAAAAACAGCCGGCAGGACTCTCCCCCTTCTCGATCTGCTGCTGAAGAGGTTTGAAATTGAAGGGTTCATTTGCCGAAGCCTGAATATGCAACAACTTCCCCGGGCTCATAATAGAGGTTCCCTGATACAGTGAACTGCAAGTGAAATGATCTTTCAGCCCTCAATCCCGGCAGCTTTTTTTTCTGTCAAACTTCCCCCTGTTGCTGCAAAACTTATCCCTGATATTGCCAATTTTTCCCAGTTGTTGCCAAACTTCTACCTGATGTTGCCAATATTATCCCTGTTGTTGCCAAACTTCTACCTGTTGTTGCCAATATTATCCCTGTTGCTGTCAAACTTTTCCCTGTTGTTGCCAAACTTCTCCCTGTAACCCTTTATGTGTCTGCCGTACCACTGCGGGTTTCCAAGTCTTTTAGCGACAAAAAGCCTGTAGCGCCTGTCCCATAAAGCCTTTGCAGGCAATGTAATATAAAGCTGAAGGTACCTTAACAGAAGGAAGAACACCTTTGATAAATAACCTGCCTTGAGGAGCTTGTTATGCCTGTATGAAAAGAACCTTCCCTTGCCCTTCAGCTTTTGATGGGTGACCGGCGGGGTTCCAAGAACTTTTGACACCACCCTGAGGTATCCTGCAGCTTTCCTTCTGTAATGCCCGAATCCGGCGAGTGTTTCCCCGGGGTCGTCTCTCTCTGAAAGGAGCATCATATCGTACATGTCGCGCATAAAGATTCCTGTATGCAGGAATCCCAGGTGCATCAGGTGGGTATGTATAAAATTGTGTATGACCTTATGCCTGTCTGACATCACGAAACATTCCCTGAACGCCTTTGCACGCCTCTTGCCGGAGTTCACCATGCCATAACCGAAAACCTTCTCATAATCGAGGCTCACCGGCAGCCTGTGCAACTCCAGCGGTGCGGGCAAACCTTCCTTCCACAACTGCGGGTAATGCTTCAGGGCTATCCTGTATTTGCCGTCATACTCTTCCTTACTCGAAAAACCGTTATCCAACAGTATCGATGCAGCTTTTTCCATCTCACTGTCGGATACCAGAATATCAACATCCTGCATTAACCGCTCCCCGTCATCCCCGTAAAGTGCATCAAGCAGGTTGCCTGCCCCCTTCATAAAAACAGGCACAATACCTTCCGCAGTAAGCTTGCTGTTTATCTCAAGTAAATGGCGCCTGATGTTTTTATTGCGGTCGCTGTTGAGACTGTGAACATATTCAAGGTGTCTGGTCAGATCTTCCGGCAGCAGTCTGAGAAGGTCATGCTTTCTAAACTTTACGAATATTGTCTGCAGTACAAGGTGGTTACTTGCAGTCCACACAAAAAGCTCCCAGTTCACATTCCCTGAAGCCAGGGTATCTGCAATTCCCGTTACCCTTTCAGGATACCTGTCTATTGAGAGGCATTTACCCGTAAAGTAATATGTTTCCCTGTAGTCCATCATCATCTGAGTATGTCAAAAACTGCATTGATCGCCTTTTCTGTGTTCCCGTAACGGAGAGTATGGAACCTCAAATTTACGAACCAGTCTATGAAAGCCTGCGCATACCCCGGATTGTGTGATACCCAGGCCTCTTCATGGAACCTTGAAAGTGCTTCGGTAACGGTAAGCTGATCAATTTCGATATCTGCCTGAGGGTCGAAATCAACAAAGATTATATTACTTACCGGCAAAACTGCATAGCTGTTTCCTTCTGGCATCCGGGGGCGAAGATGCCTGATCTGCCTGACCGGAAGTCCGCCATACCCTGCATCCGCATCATCCTTAGGGTCATACAACCCTGAAACAGCATCAAAAGCCCCTTCCTTAACCGAAATTGCAGCAGGAAAAAGGTGTGCTCTCTGTGTTTCAGCATCAAGGGGCACAATATCATCCGATATGAAATAAAACCCCCTCTTTTGCAGAAGTGCAGCCAGCGTACTTTTACCCGAACCGCTGGCAGAGGAGAGCAACAACACTTTTTTACCGTCGGTGACTGCCGATGCATGGACAAAAGAGACCCAGGAAGACTCCTTTTTCCCGTATATGAAATTTGCCAGTTCTATGAAAACCCTGCGCTTCAGATATCCGGCATCACTGAACAGGAAGCAGTTCCCTCCGGGTGCATCATTGCGCAGGATAATCCCCTCATCATGCTCAAACAGTTCAAATATGATATCCGGTTTCATTTCCGGCACTTCAAGATGGGCAAGCGGCAGGTGGATATAGTATTCCATAAGGCGCGACCCATAGGAAAAAGCGGCACATTTGTCGTTCATGGAGTAATAGCGGGTAGCAAATGGGGAAAATGAAAGCTTAGTTAATTTATTGCTGCAGGGAGCAAATTCTTCCGGTGGGGTAACAGGTTCTGTGATCAGCTCCAGCTGGTCTGTCATCTCGCCTGTAAAGCGGCGGGCTTCCTTTTCGGGAAGCCCGTATCTCCCGGACAGGAGTCCGGCAACACTATCCTTGTCTAATCCTTTTGAGAGGTTAAGGTAAACAAACCACGCGGGCTCTTCCATCTGCACCCACCTGTTGCTCTCCTCAAACCATACAATATAG
>PUMT01000081.1 GCA_003551495.1 Bacteroidota bacterium | reverse complement strand
ACCTACAAGGTCAACAGGCTAACGGATCTGCTACCTCAGAATCTGGAACTATAATCCCAGAATACCACAAACATCTGAATAACATTAGAAAATCCTATGACCTATTTGGTAGGCCGGATACTTCTAATTTACATTAGTATTTTATTCTATTTACATTCTATTTACATTCATTTTATTTTAATGAAACAACGTCAGCAGTTTTTGGTTTAAATTATTAATCAAACAGGTCTTGCAGTCTTATTTTTCATTATTGTCCACAATATTTATCTTAATATTTTCACATTTGGTTTCGTGTCTGAATATAAGTAATTTCAATTGGTTTATTTTTTGTTTTCTAAATCTTGTTACCATGGTAAGTTGTGATATTCTGGAAGTCAAAAAGAGCAGAAAGGTATGGAGATATCCGATAAGATAACCCCACCTACCTATGCGACTAACTGGTGGCTTGATAAGAGATATTTTTGTCCAAAATTTTTTTTTGCCTGGGTCATGCCACTTTAACTGCATAGACATTTTGTAAATTTGTGTGATTTGTGAATTAGCTAGAAATAGGATCTTTTTATAAAATGATAATTTAATATCTCGAAACAGGTGTTTTAAAGTTGCTAATTCGTTTATTGCTATAAACTCATCTAATAAATAGCTATTTATCAGACTTTTTAATCCTTTTGGTGTTTTTAATTGGAGCTTATTCATTACTGAATCTGGTACATGTATTTCAAAAACCTGTGCAGCTAAAGCTAAAGGTACATAGACTAACTTCTCGCACTCCATATCTTCAACTATTTCTTGCAACTGCCTCCACTCCTTGTCCTTAAAAGATCTGGTAATAAGATGGATATCATAAAGCTGAATGGCTCGCAAGGTCCCTTTATACTGATTATTGGCTGCATGAAAAAACAGATGCATCAATAGCATAGTTCTTGAAGGCTTAATGATTGATTTTAATTTCAGGAAACCTTGTTCAGCGTTTTTCCACATATATTCAGTAATATCATACTGTTCAAATCCAATTGAACAATTGATCCTGGTATGGACTTCTATTTTTACAGGGTTATCCGGATGTTCCCCGTTAATAGATGATATACGGTTATTTGACCCAAAAACTTTGTGCTTGGTTGTATCACACATAAGATAATAGCCGAGAGAAGTCAGAACTTTTTCCATTCGAGCTTCATCGGCAGCGTGAATCAACAGGTCAATATCTGACATAGGACGAAGTGCTTGATTCTTGTAATATTCATTTATTAGGACAGATCCCTTTAAAGGCATCACATTAACACCGAAGGCGTCTGATTCCAAAAGAATAGACATTAATATTTCCTGAACTCTCTGAATCCGTTTACTATTAAGAAGATATTGACTCTTAATGTAGTCCTGAAACGAAGAATCCAAAAGATTTAATGCGCCATTATCTAAAAATCTTCTATACAGTAAAGGGGCTACACCGTGCATCTGAACTTCCAACCTTGCATGTTGCCAGACCACCGGAGACCAGGTTTGGGTGAGGTCAGCCACGTTTTGGACATCTTTCATGGATAATAATTCGGTTATTGCTGATCTCATATATGAGTATTAATAAAAAATGTTGGTTATCATTATGTTGGGTAACGGTCGAGTGTATGTTACGGGCGGGAATTATTTCTGCTTCAGCTTGACCCACTACCCTATTCCCTCTTTGAGCAAGTTACTGAATTCATTACAAAAACCCGACTGGAATATACACTTTGTTACAGGGCGTTTATCATTTTATTGAATAATTTGTGCCAGGTCCAGTTCCATGTTTATCAATTAAATTTTTCGCTAGTAACCCCGGTAATAATTTCTTTACGGTTGGAACTGGGATTCCTAACTTATTTGCTATTTCACCTGATTTACATCCCGGGTTATTCTCTATAAAAACCAAAACAGATTTTTCTTTAGGAGCTAGTTTTGCTTCAACACCTTTAGTCGCGAGTTTTATCATCAATTGCTCCTGAATATTGCTGAGTGCATCAAAGAAAAAATATATCCAACTGGATACATCTTCATTAGGTCGCTGCGATTGACAATTCCTTAATACACGGTAATATTCAATTTTCCGACTTTCAATTTCATGTTCAAAACTCACATATTGAATCCACTTATAACCATTTCTAAGTAACAATAATGTTGACAGCAAACGGCTAAGTCGCCCATTACCATCTTGGAACGGATGGATACTTAAAAACTCATATGTAAACAAAGCGCATTTTACAAGTGGATGTGTCTTATTATCATTGTCATACCATGCTATTAATTTCCTCATGGCATCCTGGGTTGGATAGCCGGGTTTGGTAGTCTGAAATATTATCTGTTTTGAGCCATCAGGTAATGTCGCTTCAACAGCATTACTATGTTGTTTATAATCACCTTTGTGCCATTCGTCTTTTTCGCTATATTTTAATAATAAGTTATGCAAGCTTTTAATACTATTTTCTGTTACTGTAATATCAAAGTAAGATTCAGTAATTAAATCCAGAGTCTCAAAATATCCGATCACTTCTTGAGAATCTCTATCCTTGATTTTACTTATGTCTAGATTATTCAATAAAACTTCGACCTCCTCATCTGACAATTTTGAGCCTTCAATCCTGGTAGAGGCACCAACACTGCGAATTGTAGCAAAAGACTTCAGCTGCTTGAGACTTTGACCTTCTTTTTTCTCAATCGTTGTCCATGAGGCATCAAACCTATCAATTTGACTTATCAGATTAATTAAGCCCCAATCTATCTTTAAATTAAATGTATGTACCATATTTTCCATAGCCAAATATAACAACAATTCAGCATATTGATACGATAAGATACGAATTTATTCGATAATGATACAATAATTCTAATACGATATGATACGACTTTATTTGATAATGATACTGTCTTTTAAATGCCCTGTAACGGTCGAGTGTATGCTCTGGAAGGGAGTTCGAGGCTTTTAGTTATCGAAATTTGCTGAATATATTCCTGGTGCCGGCCTGCCCTTCTCTACCTAAACCCTTATGGAGTATACACTATGTTGGGGCATCGTGCTTTTACTCTCCTCATTTTTATGTCCACATTGTCAACTGGTTAGCAAGTTCATATTTGTCTGTATGTGTAATTGGCGCTATTGAGTTAGTTAAATCCCACTTACTATCTGTTCGATGCATTTAATAATTCTTTGATATCGTTCCTCACGTGTTTCATAAAACAGATTGCCAAGAATAGCTTCCTGCATAACCCTATCGTCCAGTATTCTTTGAAATTGGTCTGCCAGGTAGGACCTGACGTCATCTGGTACTTTAACCAATTTTTCAACAATATCCATCCGATTGTCCAATACATACACAATATCTTCAAGATCATGACTTGTTCTTGGATCTATGGCACCCCTGTCATTAAAAGCAGAGAACTTGGAGGCTAAAAAGTAGGGTAATGGCAGTATCTGAATCCTTTGATCTTCAATTTCTATAATTTCTTTTTGTGCAAATCCGGATGCAAACCATGGATTGGCAGGTGCCCAGCCAACAGCTTTCGTACTCATTACATCTACCTTGATGTCTTCATAACGGAAACGGCAGATTATATCATCTTCCGGTGATTGTTTGAAACCTTTCCGGATTAGCTGTTTCCGGATGACCTCCAGTTCACCTAATGAGGCAATGGCTAGGCTGATGTCCAAATCTTTTGTTGGTCGCACATCATCCGCTGCAGGATCGTTAATATATAGGCTTACCGTTGCGCCTCCTACATACACCACCTGCTCATTCATTGTCCCAAGCGCGACTGCAATTTTGCTGATAACCTCCAGATTGATGGTATTATTCTTTAGCATATCCTGTTTTTCAGTTCCTGAACAGCTATGTTTTTTTCTCTTGCCTTTCCTACCCGTAATGCATCTGCCAACGCCAGCAGGGCATGCAATTGCTCATCTTCCAATGCTGCTTGAGGCACGGTAATATACAAAGGAGTGATGCCATGTCCTCTTAAATTGCCTTTGGTAAAAGGCCATACATAGTCTTCGCCACTACTTATCTCTTTATTTATGGGTGAAGCTGAGTGGGCAGTAGGTATACCTCTTACAACAGCTCCCGGTTTGGCCGGAAAAACAACTGCAAGCCCGTATTGCAGAAAATCCATCAGTGCCTGCCGCATCACTCTTTTGCCACTATAATCAAGTAAACCTGCATACTTGGAGCGGGCTACCGATTGGCTCACTTCACTCTGGCTCATTTTCAACGATTTGGCCAGAGGTATCTGCTGCCAATTATCATTGTTCAGTGCAATGATCTTGAGAAGAACAACCACATCTTGGGGCTTCATGCTATATTGAGACTGTCTCATTCCAAATTTCCGTATCGCGTATTGCAATATGCAATATTACAAACAAAAACTTCATTTTGCAAACTTATAGATATCGCGTATTGCGATAAGCGATAATATTATAGCAACTTTATTGTTTTAGCATGTGCCCCAACGGTCGAGTGTATGTTACGGGCGGGAATAATTTTTACTTCAGCGTGAACCTCTACCCTATTCCCTCTATGAGCAAGTTAATGAATTCATAACAAAAACCCGCCTGGAATATACACTTTGTTAGGCGCTGGTCTACTATTCAATAGAGATAAGATATTCTTCAGGTGTCATTACTGGTATTCGAGATTCCTTAAAATCACTTAAGTCCCTTGTAATTATCATATCCTGTCCATTCTCTAATGCAGAATAGTACTGAAGTCCATCTTCAAAATCCTTAAAGTTAAGATCGTTGAGAGCCAAATCAATTACTTTATCATCTAAGGATAAAACCTCAACCAGCACTCGAAAGCGACGCAAAATTTCTCTTGATCTATCTGCCGTTTTTAGCCTGGTCAGCACAAAATTAGTATTGGCAAACGTCAAAGAGCTAATTGATAATGCTATCTTTTTCTTATCAGCAAGGGAGAAAAGCTTCGCTGCTGAATCATAAAATGGTTCCCTTTTTGCCAGCAAATCAAGAACTACATTTGTATCTACCAATAATTTACTCATTTGTATTTTTCAATTAAGTAATCGGTATAACCCTCTTTGTAATCAAAATCCTTTTCAAGATTTATAACACCGCTTAAGCTCTCAACAAGAGGAGTAATTTCAATATTTTGTTTTTTATTGGTAGTCAATGAAGATAAATAGGATTCGATCAATCTAGACAAGCTAATCTTACGCGATTTTGAATATTCTTTAGCTTTCTCGATAACTCTCCTATCCACATTTAATGTCAGTTTTGTATTCATAACCTATTATTTTACGTGTAAATATAACAATTATTTACGTAATAATAAAACGTAAAATATATGGAGTTTATTGACCCATGGTTTTTTTTAAGGCTTGCGCCTAACGGTCGAGTGTATGCTCTGTAAGGGAGCTCAGTGTTCATTATTATCAATTTTGCTTGCATTTAATTCTGGTTTCAGGATACCCTATCCTATTTAAGCCCTTATGGAGTATACACTATGTTGGCGTTTTGTTGTTTTTTAATCCTCCAGCACGAGTATACCTCATATTTAAACAATAAATGATTTTATTATTTTCATGTTTACAAAATAGCTGACACCCATAACAAATCAATTACCCCTTACGCAACGGACAGAGAACCCAAACGCCTTACTGCTTCTCATTCTGAAAACATTGCTGTTTGAGTTGTACATGATCCAGTACATTGCGAAAATTGTACTGGCATCAGAAGCACCCCACCAGTAACCGTTTTTCCCAACCGATTCGAACGCACCATTACTAGTACGGTTACCACCCGGAAGTGCCGTAAAACCCGTTTCGTTGGTGGCAGCAGAGTTAGGACTTAACCAGTGGATTGTATCAATTTCTTTTAGCTTCCCTCCGGCAAAGGGCATACCTCCAAGATAATCAAATAACTCTGTCCACTCGGCATCGCTTGGCAAATGCCAACCTGCAGGACATACACCTCGTACTCCACTTGGATTGGCTGTGCTGCCATCAGATCCTGCCATTGCAGCCGGCCAGTTGTATAAAACGCCGTAAGTACTGTAATTGGCTGTAGATTTGGCATCTTCTAAATTAGTGCCTTCATAACCATAAACATAATAATATGGGGTCGTTCCTGATCCTATAGCAGATCCTACTACACTTGGTAAGTACTTTAAGTTTTCTGCCATCCATACCTGTTTACCAATAGTTACGGTTCGATAAACAATACCATCGCGTGAGTCGGTAAATGTATTGCCTGTTTGTGCACATATTTCTGTTAATCCAATTGTTAGCAAAATTACTGCACTAAATATTAGAAGATGGAGTCGCATTTTATCCTTAATTTGAATTGTTTATTTTCATGGATTTATTCGCTTTTGTCAATATTTCAAGGGTGCTGATTAGTTTTACTTCAATTTATACATGAGAGTGCAGTGTCAGCAACAATAAACGCCAACGGTCTGCGGTATGATTAGTTGCCGGGTTATTTGTACTTATGTTTTATGGTTCAGTATTATTTGTTCAAAGCTATAATTGTACCCTAAATCACGGTGCGGCAATTAATTATACCGCTTTGTTAGAGTTACGGCACAACGGTGATGGAAAACTAAAATCGTTAATTCAAAGTTTGGCATGCAAAATTGCTCCCAACATTTTGTGACATTTTCCTTTTTTACCCTACTCCCCTGTTAAACAAATTTATAAAATTTCTCGATACCACAGGCGAAACACCAACAACAAAACTTTCAATGCAGCCCTGGCAAAGGGTTTGATTGGAAAATGGCGCAAAATTTGACCTCCCCAGGCAATTTTCATGACAAACTTCAACCACCTCAGCTGCCATAACTCATAGTATTTCAGGGAGCTTTTCTGTAACTTGCGCCCTGACTCACCTAAAAGGCAGCGATCAAAAAAGCCCGATATTAAAACCCCCGGCCAAAGAACTATATATAAATTCACATCTATATAATGGAGTGCTGAACTCTAACATGTTTATAGGTAGTAGTATGGTGCATATAATTGTTAATAGGGTTTATGTTTGTTCACTTTTTATGGTGTATATATTGGAGTATGATTAAATGTTTTTCTAAACTAAAATAAGCAATTATTCATTATTTTGAAATTTTTTCATCTAGGTTTTGAGGTGTATCATAATTATTTGCAGCTGTATAGCTGAGAAAAAAGTATAAATTATGATTGAATTCCACCAATGTTGGGTTATTTTTTGATAAATAAAAAAAATACCAACAAAATCAATGATTTAAAAGTGAAAATAATCACAATAATATTGAAATGAAAAAATCACTTTAACACTTGAAAGCATTAATTTTATTGGCTTGAGTAGCGTTTTAAGTAATGATAACGCAACACTAATAGCTGAATCCCATTAGAAAAATTTTTCCAAAAGGACAAGACAATTCAACAAGGAAAGACCTGGTTTTAAAATAAAAAAATGCTAAAATCGGAATATCAACCACCAAAGATCGTGGCCATATTCCCTGTTTTAAATTCACACTGTTTTTTCAATCACACATACCTTTCGGACAAAACCCTGCCAGGAGATGATCGCGCCCAATATTTGTGCAAAATGGATTTAATCGAGGATACTGGTTTTTTTTGAAAAAGTAAAAAAAATACTGAAATCGAACCCAACCCAGGGTAGTGTCCTTAACCCTATGTTAATTCACACCATTATTTTTTTGGATCACACATTCCTTTCGAGCAAAGCCCTGCCAGGAGATGATCGCGCCCTATATTTGTGCCAAATAGCTTTAACAGAGGATGGGGTTTTTTTTAGTTGAACTAAAAATCCAGATCATCGAATGGGGATTTTACCCGCTGGATGCTGGCTATGCTTACATGTGTATATATTTCAGTCGTTTTAGAGCTTTTGTGACCCAGCAATTCCTGAATTATGCGAACGTCTGTTCCCTTCTCCAGCAGGTGTGTGGCAAATGAGTGCCTTAACCAGTGCAGTGAAACAGGCTTTTTGATCCCCGCTGCCTCCAATCCGTTCTTCAATATCTTGGAAAGGCTGGTAGGTGAATATTGAGCCCCCTTAATTTGCCCTTCAAATAACCATTTTGACGGCCGGTATGCCTTGTAGTACTCCCTCAGCAAATGAAGAATTTTGTTTGGCAGCGGCACCATCCTGTCTTTCCTGCCTTTGGCCTGCCTTATTATTACAACCCCCCTCCTGCTGTCTATATCGTTGGGTTTTAATTCGAGCAATTCACTTCTTCTTAATCCACAGGCGTAAATCAGGCTGAGCATGGCCTTATGTTTCAGGTTCTTAATTGATGAAAGCAAGGTACCTACCTCCTCTTTGCTTAAAACATTTGGCAACTTGCGTTCTGCCCTTGGTCGTTCAATTCTTTCAGTATTAAACTCTTTGTTATGAATCCTGCTGAAAAACAGTTTCAGACCACTGGCAACCTGATTTTGAATAGAATGTGAAAATCCTTTACGCTTCAAATAAGAGTTGTATGATATCAAGTCCTTATTAGTTATCTGATCTATTGGCTTATTTACACTGAGCAGGAATTGCCTGACTGAACCACAATATGTTTTTATTGTAGATTCACTGTACCTCTTGTGATTAAGGTACTGCTCGAAAATATTAATGTTTTCTGCAATCTCAGTAAATCTCTTGTGAACAGGGTTTCCGCCGGAAAATCCCGGATCGTTTTCTTTATCGATTAACGAACTGTAGTCCAGTTGGGCATAGTTCCTTAACCTGTTCCATGCCTTATTTAGTGAAGGGAGGTCATACCTGATATGCCAGGATTGATGTATTTCACTCCAACGGGCATCAGGCAGGTTTTTCACCAGTCCAACCAACTCTTTGTTATGAAAAAACTTGAGGAACAGCCTTTCCTCATTGTTGCATCTGTCAACATACAAATAAATGGTTTTCTTCATCAGTAATCTGAGATTTTTTTAGGTGTCAAAGACCACATAATTGTCTGATGTTTAAGTTACAAAAAAATGGTAATACAGGCGGTAGTTTTAAGGGTATTTTCTTTTATACAAAAGACTGTATAAATGAATTGAATCTGGGATTTATTCAGGGGAAAGCCCCATCAGCCTTTGGCAGACAAAATGATATGAACAAACATGGGGGTTTGACCTTTGGTCGATTTCAAATGTAAACAAATGCTCTTTGAGTTATCTTTTTCAGATTTGAAATTCATCGGATTGAAAAGCAAAGGTTCAAAGTCTTAATAGGTAAAATATTGATAAATAATTTACTAAACCTAATTTATACAGAAGAAATAGAAACAGGGCAAATTTTAATGTATCAAATCCTATTGTTATACCGTATAACATAACTAACCACAAATTAACTAACACAACTTCAAATGATCAGGCGTATTATTCCTTTTTTAATCGTTTTAAGCCTTTCAGGTTGCGCTGAGCTAATGCAAATAGTTGAACAAGTTGACACTGAGCGTCCGCTAACGGAGCAGGAGGTTGTTAACGGACTGAAACAGGCTCTTACGATAGGTGCCGACTCGGCTGCTTCACGTCTTGCTAAAACCGACGGTTACTACCGCGACCAACTTGTAAGAATTATGTTGCCACCTGAAGCGGAAATAATTACTGAAAACCTTTCTTATCTCCCTGGCGGGGAGAAGATGATAGAGGACCTGATTCTCCGTATAAACCGGGCGGCTGAAAATGCCGCCAGGGAAGCCGGACCCGTTTTTGCCACAGCTGTTAGGAATATGACTGTACGTGATGGGTTTGAAATACTTCGCGGAGAAAATGATGCTGCTACCAAATATCTCAGATCCCAGACATACGATCAGCTTTTCAACCTATACCAGCCGAAGATCAAAAATTCAACAGAAAAGCCTTTCGTTGGAAATGTTTCTGCAGCCGAAACGTGGAACAGGCTGACCGGGGAATGGAACAGCGTTGCCAATTCTACTGTTGGGCGTCTGGCCGGTCTGAAACCGGTAGATACGGAGCTTGACAGATACCTGACTGAGCAGGCACTAAACGGACTATTCATAAAGCTCGCCGAAGAAGAGGAGAAAATTCGGACAGTACCTGCCGCAAGGGTAACCGACCTTCTTAAAAGGGTTTTCGGACAAAGCCCCGCCAGGACATAACCGCAAACAAAGGACGCAGGTTTTTAAGATAAAAAAAGTATTTATCAAATAAATTTTCAAAGTTTGCTGTAAATCACTACTTTTATAATTGTGATACGCAAATCACTATATATATTCTTGTTTTTTCTGTCAGGAGCATACCTGTTGTTTCTTACCTATGCTCTTTTAAATAACCCACTTAAGAATTTTGCCACTGCAAGTGACATACAAAACGAGATTAGTATACCTTCGGGGGAATCTGTCGTGCAGGACATGCCTGGTTCATTCTCCACCCCCCTAAAGCCGCCTGTTGAAAAGGAATCAAATATTGATTCTGCCAAAGAGATGCATGCACTTGTTCAAGAGATACCCGATACAGCTGACAGGGATACTGTGGTCAAAAAGGAGAAAATTGAATACAGCAATCTGCCCATGAGGAAATGTGCAGGAACTGAAAGTGGTGATACTGAAGAAATGGTTGTGGCACTCACTTTTGACGACGGGCCTTCCATAAAACACACTCCTGAAATCCTCAACATACTTAAAGAGCAGAATGTCAAGGCCGCTTTCTTCATCGTAGGCGAGTACGTTAAATATTTCCCGGGGCTTACAAAAAGGATTTTTGATAACGGACATATAATCGGGAACCACAGTTACTATCACCCCGACTTCAAAAACATTTCTGGAAAAGAAATTGAAGAAGAGTTAACCAAAACCAGTAATAGTGTTCAGAAAATAACCGGCCGTTACCCCCTATTGTTCAGGCCGCCTTACGGGCATTGCAACGACACGGTAAATCACGTTGTTAAGGATCTTGGCTTCAAAATGATCACATGGAGCGTTATGACTGACGACTTTAATCCTAATATAACAACTGAAGAAATAATAAATGATATACTGTACAAGGTGCACCCCGGTGCAATAATTGGGTTGCATGACGGTGGGGGTGACAGGACAAAAACCGTAAAAGCGCTGCCTGAAATAATTGAAGGGATCCGGGATATGGGATATGAATTCGTTGCATTGCCGGAGTTGCTCAATATTGAGCCATATCAATAATATTTCTTATTTTTCTGATAAAGAGCGTTCTTAATTTTGGTGTCCTGGGAGTGGATCAGCCTGGGGAGTGGTGAGGGCTTACCTGTGGGATGCATTGTCCGCAGCATCCGTTTGTTTGCAGGGGGTGAAGCAACCGGAGGCAAGATGCTGGTGAGCCGAAGTCATGTTTGTGGGGGGCAAAGCAACCGGAGGTAAGATGATGATGTTCCACAATCATGTTTGCAGGGCAATAAAAATCCTGGAAAAACTGCGGGAGTGGTGCAATATTTAAATAAGGCTGAACAGCTTTTAAAATTCACATCTCAATTTCTAAATTTGTGCATATGGACAATTCACTGAAAAACGATTTTATCCAAAAATGGGAGAAATACTTTCCAGGAGCAACCCTTCCTGTTGCAGCATTTTACAGTAATACCCTGCATGGCTCTGAACCTGCGGAGAAGGTGAAACAACACAGATGCATTATAGCCGACCTTGTAATTGTTTCCCGGGGGAAATCACTGGCTTTCAACAAAGGAAACATAGGATGCGGAGGCGCCATGATCTACTGCGGGTTTTCAGACACACACGGTCCGGATTTCGAATATTTCCTTTCATATGGCATACCCGGCAAGGTGGAGGGTGAGCGTTACAAGAAAGATCCTTCAACTGTAAAGGAGTTTATGAAAGAGAACCAGAAAATGAAAGCCCCGGCCGACTGGCTGATATTGAAACCCTTTGATCAACTTGAAGAGGATGACCATCCCGGTATCCTGATCTTCCTGGCCAAACCGGATGTTTTGTCGGGTTTGTTTACTCTTGCAAATTATGACCGCACCGATCCGTATGGTGTCAAAACCCCGTTCGGTTCAGGCTGTTCCACATCCATCATGGAGCCTTTCCTGGAAAATAAAAAAGATGAACCTGACTGCATACTGGGTATGTTCGATGTTTCTGCCCGTCCCTTCGTACCCAAAGAAGTTTTTTCATTTGCAATCCCGATGAAGCGTTTTGAGATGCTTGTCAGCTACATGGATGAAAGCTTCCTCATCACACCGAGCTGGGGTTCGGTTCGTAAAAGGTCAGGGAAATAAGGG
Organism: Bacteroidota bacterium; assembly: GCA_003551495.1. Taxonomy (GTDB): domain Bacteria; phylum Bacteroidota; class Bacteroidia; order Bacteroidales; family PUMT01; genus PUMT01. The sequence goes on along the minus strand of PUMT01000081.1, from coordinate 3,228 downwards.
CTTATTATCAACTGAAACCAAAAATATCAACCTATGCCCCAATAAGTATGAGGGTACAGGAAAAGCCCCATCAGGCCATGATCACGGTTAAAGCACGCGGGTTTGTAAGTTAAATAAAGTGGTGATCTTAAAAATTAAATTAAACCGGACATTATGAAGCGAGGAATATTTGTTTTCATCTTTATATTGATAATTGCAATTCTGTTTTTGGTTCTGAAACCTTTCCGCACCGCACCGCCTATCCTCATAGGCGCTACCATGTCGGAAACCGGCGCATTCTCAGCACAGGGATTGGCTGCACGCAACGGCTACCAGTTGTTTCAGGATCATATCAATGAACAGGGTGGCATCCTTGGCAGGAAAGTCAGGTTCATTATCTACGACGATAAATCTGATACCGACACCGCTGTAGCTCTCTATGAAAAGCTTATTACTGAAGATGGTGTTGATCTGGTAATGGGTCCCTATGGCTCCACGCTCACTGAGGCAGTAGCTCCGGTTACCGAAAGGCACCGCCAGGTTATGATATCACCGCTTGCTGCTACCAGCTCAATATGGGACCAGGGACACCGCTATCTTTTTATGCAGCTCACTCCTGCCGAGCTTTTCCTGGGAGGTGTGATAGATATGGCTTACAGCAAAGGACTCAGGAAGGTTGCCATCATCTATGAGGACGCTCAATTCCCTGAAGAAGAGGGTGCCGGGGCTGCCGAACTGGTGAAAGAAAAAGGAATGGATCTGGTCGTCCGGGAAAGCTACCCTTCTGGTACAGACGACTTTTCTGCAATTCTCGAAAAGATCAGGGAAGCTGGTGCCGAAGTGTTGGCAATGTCGGCCTTATCAACGGAAGACTATATTGCGGTAGTCCGTCAGATGAAAGATATGGATATTAATGTGAAGGTGTTTGGAGCAGCAGCGTCATCTGACCAATTTCAGGAAGAGCTGGGAGATGCAGCCGAATACACCTACGGTCTTTTATTATGGGATAAGGGACTCCCTCATCCGGGAATTGATCAGTTTTCTGAAGCTTACAGGGAAGAGTACAACACTGAACCAACACTTCATGCCGCAGGCGCTTATGGTGGATGCCAGATACTTGCGGAAGCCACAGAACTGGCAGGTGCACTTGATTCAGAATTGATCCGGGAAGAGTTGCTCAGTCTTGAAACACAAACCATTTTCAGCAGATTCTCAGTTGACGAAAGGGGTTACCAGACAGCCAACAGGGGATATTTGATCCAATGGCAGGAGGGAGAAAAGATTATTGTATGGCCTGAAGAGTTTGCCACGGCAAAACCCAGGTTTCCAGCCCCACCGTGGAGTGAAAGATAAATTTTTATTTAGCCAGCTTGAATCCCTGAAGAGCTTATTAGATCCCTGCTCCATCATGAAGGAGAGGGTGAAAGCCCCATCAGCCTTTGGCAGACAAAAAGTGATGAACAAACATGGGGGTTCCATACGTTGAAACACCTTTTTTTGATATACTTGAAATATATAAATCATTGATATTTAATACGATTAACCTGGCTTGTCCGTATGAATCTTTATTTAGCCTGATTAAATCGCGGTAACTTCCTGCTTGGGTTTTCCCCGTATGGGACAGGCAGTTTAAAAATATTCGCGGTCAGAAGAAAAAATCGGTGTTAAACCCACCTCCACTGGTGGTGGATAATCCGATCTTAGCCAATTTTTTAATTGAAAACCATTGTGAACACTGTTTCACTTCCGGGGATTGACTTCACTTTCAGGTCTCCCTTATGCATCTTCATTATACGCCTTGACAGGCTAAGTCCTATACCTGTACCATTCTCCCTTGTCGTGAAAAATGGTATGAAAATCTCGTCAATCAGTTCAGCCGGTATGCCCGGACCATTGTCTGCAACAGATATCCCGACTCCCCCCGGAGGAATTTCGTGGGAATAGATCCTGATCGTTCCGCCGCCTGTTTCCTGCAATGCTTCAACAGAATTTTTCACCAGGTTCAGCAAGACCTGCGACACCAGCTTCTCATCGGCATATATCGTTATATCATCTTCAACGGAATAAGTTATCCTTACCTTATTGGACGATTGTTCCGGGCGTAACAGCAACACTGTCTTTTCAACCAGCTCTTTCACATTCAGGATCTTCTTTTCAGGAGCAGGAAGCCGTGTAAGTTTCCGGTAAGAGTCAACAAAACGGGTTAGCCCCTGCCCCTGTTCACGAATAACTTCCAGTCCCCTTATGGTCATACTTATCATTTTATCATTCACCTCGCTGGCAGGGATAGCTTCACCGTCCTTTACAAAATAGCTGCAAAGGTTCTCCGAAAGTGATGTAACGGGGGCTATTGTATTCATTATCTCGTGGGTCAGCACTCTTATCAGTTTCAGCCAGGAGTCGAGTTCCTTTTCATCCAGTTCCTTCCTTATATCCTGAATGGAAACCAGTGTCAGATAACCGTTATTGCCTTTGAACCCGGAGGCTTTTGCAAAAAATGTGACTGTCTCGTTTTTCACTGCACAGGAAATCAGCCTCTCCTCACCCTCTTTCATATCCTTTACAGAGGCGGCAAGCTTTTCATCCAGCCTATCAAGTTGTTTAAGGTGTGTGAACTGTTTTAGTCCCAGCATTTCCCTGGCGCTGCTGTTGGCATTTATCACAAACCCGTTTTGGTCAAAAGAGAAGATTCCCGTTGCCACTTTCTCTGTCAGTGCACTGAAGTATTGCTCCTGCAGCCTGTTTTCAATATGCATCTTCTGTATCTGTCTGTTGATCCTTTCCATGTTGGCGCTGAGCTTTTCCAGCACACTGTCACCCCTGTGGCGGGGAAAAGAGAGGGAGTGATCTTCATTTCTGACTGCCTCAAAGAAAAAGGCAATCTTTCTGTTCACCCTGTTGATGTAGTAAAAGAGGTTAACCACCTGTATAACCAGTACGGACGCAATTGCCAGTCCGGTATAGACCGGTTGACCTGACCCGAACGACCAGCCTGTGACTACACTAACAAGTATCAGCAGGATTAAACGGATTGCAATATTTGCCCTGTATTTGCCGGTCATATTTTATTAAAAAATTGATTTTACCGTGTTCCTTCGCCGGGAAAGTTAGACCGGGATAACCGCAACCTCATCTCATATCTCCCTGTTATCATTCTTTTTTACCGGACTGATTATCCCGGATTTTTTCATTTTATTGTAAATGGTCTGCCTTGTTATACCCAGCTGTTCGGCGGCGGCTTTGATATTT
>PUMT01000093.1 GCA_003551495.1 Bacteroidota bacterium | reverse complement strand
GCATCCTTCAGAGAAATGGAAAATAACATTAGTTGACACAGGTGAAAAAACAATGACAGGTGGAAGGATAAAAAGAGTTGCTTCTCACATTGGAAATGAAACTTTTTGTTTAACATACGGTGATGGTGTTTCTAATGTTAACATAAGAGAATCTATTGAATTTCACAAAAGCCAGAATGTACTGGTGACTCTCACTGCTGTTCAGCAGCCGGGTCGCTTTGGTGCATTCTCACTTGGAAAGAATGAGAATATGATAAAAAGTTTTCGAGAGAAACCTAAGGGTGATGGGGTTGATAATGCATGGATAAATGGCGGCTTTTTTGTTGTGGAACCTGAGGCCCTTGATTATATTACAGACGATCAGACTATTTGGGAACATATTCCTTTGGAAATATTAGCCAAAACCGGACGTTTGGCTGCTTTCAGGCATTATGGTTTTTGGCAACCCATGGATACATTGAGAGATAAAAATGTTATTGATGATTTATGGAATAGTAAAGCTGCACCATGGAAGCTTTGGTAAAAAACTTTTTACAATATAGATGTTATGAAATTTGATTTTCAAGGCCGTAAGGTTCTGGTCACAGGTCATACAGGGTTCAAGGGGGCCTGGTTGACATTGTGGTTAAAGTTACTAGGTGCTGATATTTCTGGAATCGCATTAGAACCGACAGATAAATCAGGAGCTTTTTGTGCTATGGGCATCTCTTCACTTTGTAAAGATATCCGCCAGGATATAAATGATTTCGATAAGGTATTTTCAATATTCGAAAAACAAAAACCAGAAATAGTTTTTCATTTAGCTGCCCAATCTTTAGTGCTGCAATCATATGATCAACCTTTGGAGACATTCCAAACAAACATAATAGGCACTGCTAATATCCTGGAAGCTTGCAGGAGGTTTAAGTCTGTAAAAGTTATTATAATAGTCACAACTGATAAATGCTATGAAAATAAAGAATGGGTTTTCGGGTATCGTGAAATTGACCGTTTAGGTGGTATAGATCCATATAGTGGAAGCAAAGCAGCTGCAGAAATGGTTGTGAAATCTTATCTTAAATCGTTTTTTTCAGTGAATAATAAAACTGGTCTGGCAAGCGTACGGGCAGGAAATGTGATAGGTGGAGGTGATTGGGCTGAGAACCGGATTGTACCTGATTGTATCAGGGCATTAAAAGCCGGCAAAGCAATAGAGGTGCGTAATCCTTCTTCTGTTAGGCCATGGCAGCATGTTCTTGAACCTTTGGGAGGTTATTTAATGTTGGCACAAAAGATGCTTGAAAATCCGGAAAGGTTTTCAGGATCCTGGAACTTCGGGCCCGGCTATGAAGGGATAAGAAATGTTAAAGATCTTGTCCGATATTTAATTAACCTTTGGGGAGAAGGAGAATGGGAAAATAAAGATCTCGGAAAAAAGAATAAACCTCATGAAGCAGCCTTACTCACCCTTGATATTTCAAAGGCCAGAAATATATTATTATGGCAACCTGTATATTCTTTCCACAAAACTGTAGATGCAACTGTTGCATGGTATAAATCTCAATCTTTGGGAGAAAACATGAAAATTAAAAGTATCAAACAGATTGAAGATTACCAGAAGTTTTTATATTCTCAGTATTCCCTGAATACTTATTTTCAATAAGATTTATAGTTAAAATGAGGAAAAAGCTTATTATTACCGGAGGTACAGGATTTATAGGGAAAAATTTAATTCCTTATGCGGCAAAATATGATACTGAAATATTTGTCCTTACTAATAAGAATGACTTTTATTCAGAATATAAAAACATAACCTACATTAAATGCGATCTGTTGAATGATGATGATGTAAAAAAAACATTGAAGTTATTAAAGGCCACCCATCTTCTCCATATTGCCTGGAGTATGGCACCAAGTAATTATAATTTACCTGAAAACTTTAATTGGCTAAAATCAAGTATGTTATTGCTTGAAGAATTTCAGAAAAATAAGGGAGAAAGGGTGGTTATAGTTGGGTCTTGCTTTGAATATAATTGGGATTATGGTTGCTGTAGAGAGGATTATACTCCAATCAGTCATAATACCCTCTATGGTTCATCAAAGAACATTTTACGTGAATTTGCCTTTTCATTTTGCAGTTATCATGGGATGGAGATTGCCTGGCCAAGGTTATTCTTTCTTTTTGGTGCTTTTGAGCAACCACAAAGACTAATTCCTCATATCATTACATCTCTTTTGAAAGAGCAAAATGCTACTATCATTAACGGCGAAATTTACCGTGATTACATGTACATTAAAGATAGCACCAAGGCTTTATCCAATCTTATTTTTAGTGATTTTTCCGGAGTGATAAATATAAGTACCGGAATACCAATAAAACTTGGTGATTTCGGAAAACTTGCTGCAAGGATAATAGGAAGGCCTGATTTATTAAAAATTGAAAGCCCGAAAATAATTAAGGATAGAATTGTATATGCAGATGTTAAAAAACTTCATGACAGGTTTTTATTTGTACCATCTTATGATATTGAAACAGGACTTCAGGAAACAATAAAATGGTGGAAAGAATCTATTTGATAGTGTAATACATATCAATGCCGCTTTATTGTACAAATTCCAGCAAGACAGACAGTTATGTATTGAATTGATTGCAAATATTGCTAAATAAAGCTAAAATCTATTTATGCTATGAGTCAGATTATTATTCTTGGTGCCGGGATGGCTGGTTATGGTGCTGCAAGTAAGTTTAAAGAAGCTAAAGTAACAACAAAATTGTTTGAAAAGAAATCTCATATTGGGGGTCATTGTGCTTCCTATTTATTTGACGGTAAATGGATATTTGATGATGGACCCCATATTTCTTTTTCAAAAATTCAGCATGTTAAGGATATTTTTGCCAAAAATACAGAGAATGATTATCGCGAGTTTGAATCAAAGGTTGATAATTACTGGAAAGGGCAATGGATAAAACATCCTGCTCAAATCAATCTTCACGGATTACCTCCGGAATTGAATACTCAGATTCTTCAGGAAATGATTGAAATTGATAAACGTCCAATTCCCAAGGTTAATAATTATGAAGAATGGCTTTATGCGAGTTACGGCAAGACCTTTTCTGAAAACTTCCCTATGAAATATACAAGGAAATTTCATACTACAGAAGCCAGGAATATGAGTACAGACTGGTTGGGCCCCAGGTTGTACCGGCCCAAAATTTCAGAGGTTATTTATGGCATGCTATCAGAAAAAACTATTGACGTACATTATATAAAAGGATTCAGATATCCTAATAAAGGAGGTTTTGTTTCATTTATGAATGGAATATATGATACAACTCAAATTCATTTTAATCATAATCTCGTAAGCATTAACCTAAAAGATAAGAAGCTAAAATTCAGTAATAATAGTGATGTGAATTACACATATTGTTTTTCATCCCTGCCATTAAACAAGATTGTGGAGTTAATGCAAGATGCTCCTGACGACATAAAGTCAGCCGCATCAAAGCTCGATGCAACCCAGTGTGTTATAGTGAATTTTGGAATAAATCGCGAAAACTTAAGCCCTTGTCACTGGCGTTACATCTATGATGAAGATTTTTT
>PUMT01000254.1 GCA_003551495.1 Bacteroidota bacterium | reverse complement strand
TAAGCAATAAACCATTATCAGGGTCGAGAGCGTTGTTTTTAGGGAAAAAGGAAGGCACACCGTCAATATCATATACAGTGGTTTGCTGTACGTCTTGTCCGGTTGGCTGTGCACGTTTAAATATAGGCTGTCCGTTTTCGTCTCGTAAGCCTCTAAGCTTCGATTTGAAACGAATAGCGCCAACATTACCGTTTGGATCAAATCCATCTTCCTCTACAAGAGAGTACAGGCCACCTTCACCTAAGATATAATCATAGATGTCAGGCTCTGCATTATCGCCAAGGGCATCACCTAATGTAAGGCTATTTCCGGCAGCGGCAGCGCCTGTAAGCAGATCGTCCGGCCATGCGTTAGGGGCATCAATACCCATTGTTACAGCCTGATCAAACTTTTGACCCATTGATTCTACAATATAGGGTAGTGCTTCATCCCATATATTACGATCAACGTCATCAGCTACGTTGTCAGGTACAGGAACGATTGTAATAATGTCCTCTGCATTGAGAAACTTGTTTTCCCATTCCAATTTTGTAAGTTTTTTCCTACGTGTATCAGAATGGTTTTCGCCTGCATTCTTAATATAAGATATTGGCAGCACACTCAAAACAGGTACTCGGTTTTGGAGCCTGTTCATATCAGGCGCTCTTCGGGCAAGTTGCTGAATAGCGCTTTGTTCGGTCATTCGTGTGCTAAACTCATCAAATACCTCTTCAGGCATTAGAGCTTGCGCATCACTTCTTGCTGTTTGTGACATAGTGTAATCCTCGTTTGTTTGCGGGTTATAGTAAGATGTGCATGTACCCCCGCATGGAGGATCAGCGCCTACACTTGTAGGTCAAGAAGGATTATTGGAGTTTTCCTCTAATCCATTTATTGAAGTCGCTTTTAGTCGATGTGTCGTTTTCATCACCGGTATCACCAGTGTTGACAGCACCGTTTACCTTTAGATTTGGCTTATCTTTAAGCTCTGATTCTAAAAGTTTGTTTAAATCTGTTTCATCGTCAATTTCGGAAATTTTTCCTTTACGATGTAAATGTGCAATCGTCAAATCGGCATCCATGCCTAATGAAGATGCAGCTTTTGAAACTTTTGATTCTCTTTGCTGATTTGTGAGCTTCGTTTCTAAGGTTTCATACTTAGAACGGAATGTATTCGCTTTCTTACGCGCTTCTTCAAGCTCTTTTTCAAGCTGTTCAGCCGTTTTACGGCGCTCTGCATTCTCTTTGTTCGTTTTATGGTACAATTTCTTGTACTTTTCGAACTCACTTTTGTAATCAACCTCGTTAGCCTCTTGGCCTGTATCCTCTTGGATTTGATCGGTTGTTACTTCTGTTTCAGCCATAATTGAATCTAAGTTTAGTAGAAAATAAAAAATTCAAGTTTAATTCGCAACAGTGTGTATAAATATACACATTTTAGAGATTAAATAATAAATCCTTTTCCGGCAGCTTGTTTAAAACACTATTTGAAACATCAGCACCATCAAATACATCAAAGGAATGAATGTTTGTGCTGCTTTTAATATCCAACACAACAGATCCGTTTAATTCTATCACTTTCTCTGTAAAACCTTCTTTTTTGAGTTTTGCAGAGCAATTTGTATCTAATCCCTGCTTCAGCCAGTTACCCCAAAGTTTATCCACACTGTTTAGTACCTTTCTATTTATTAGTCTTCCGGCCCCGATACTCATTTCTTCTGAATACCCTTTAAAATACTTTGTTTTCTTACTACCTGAATCGAATATGTATAAATCCTTAACACCGATCATATCAAAATCATATTCTTTATATCTATCAATCAAACAATCAGAAATAAGGTTGTCACTGCCTAAAATAAGCAGATAATCAAAATCATGGCCTTTAGCCTTTCTTAACCCGTAATTCCACTTCCTGCCAAGTAAATTATTTGAAACCATTGCATAATCAAACCCAAATTCATCACACAACGGGATCATGCTTTCTTCTGAAATTGCTATGGTTGCATTCAGTCCTAAGTGTTTAATCCCCTCGAAACAAATGCGGGTTATTTCAGGTCGCTTCCAAACAGCGCTTAATACGTGTATTTTCATTTTTAAATATAATTAATATCTAATAAAAAAGCCCCAACAAGTTAATGAAGGGGCTTTAGAAAATTGAGCATGTTTAGTTCTCTTCAAAAAACCAAATAGGCTTTTCATTTCCTGTTTCTTTACGATACTGAATTAACAGGCTTGCATTTCGAGCAAGGGTATCAAATCGCTTTGATATTTGCGCTTCAGCAGCAATGTTAATCTTTTCGCCTTTCTTATGCTTATTAACCAAATCAGATGTTTGGCGTGAAAGCACTCTAAGTGCATCGTGTACGTTTTTGATCTCATTGGGAGTTTCCATGAGTTATCTCCTTTAGTTTACGTTTGCGTTTAATATTGAGCCGTTTTAACTCAATAAGTTCTTTGGGTATATCTTTAAATTTTATCCCATGTGCAGAATTTATTACACTTTTAATGTATTGGTCTTTAAGACCTCTTATTTTTTGTAATTCTTTTACCTTCATCCTTAATTTTGACGTTTTTGGGTATAAAATTCTGTCATCATAGTGGCATCTTTGTGAGCAATACCTTTTATCACTTAATATTCTTTCTTCAAATTTATCACCGCATGATTCACATTCTCTTATTTCTCTTTTGTTATCAGATAAACATTTCATAGAGCAATAGGCGCCTTTCCCAGCCTTTAATGCGCTTACTGTAATTTCAAATATAATGCCACACTTTACACACTTTCTTTTTACCCTGTTTTTCTGGAAATCAGAAGAGCATTGTAGATTACAGAACATATTTTTTTTACCCATCGTGTTTATTTGTGACATCTTCATCGCTACATTGTTTCTGGGTATTTTTTCACCACAATTATCACAATAACGCACTGGCACTTCTTTTTTATTGTGAGGCTCATATTTTCCTCTTCTTGCAATTCCGCCACATTTTTTTGAGCAGTACCTTATATTAAGCCTTTTTATTGTTTTTTTGTATTCAGTAAAAACCTTTTTACACACAGGACACGTTAATGTTTTCTTCTTATTAGGGTCTGCCTTCATAGGGTTGGGCATATGTTGCGATCTGCAAGAATGAGAACAATATTTCCCTTGCCCATTTTTTATCTGTTGCTTTGTGGGGAAAACGTCTGCACCACAATTAAGACAATCTCTACGAATCTTTGGCATTTTTGATAAGGTTCCTTACAATTTCAGCTTGTGATTTTCCCGTTCGCTTCGATTCACGTTCCAAGTATTTCACTTGTTCAGGTTCTATGTAGAATTGCTTTAGTATTTTATTCATGTGTCAATATATTTATGTTTATAGTTATATGCAAGGTAAAAAATATATTAATTAAAAACTAAATCTGTTCCCGTGTGTAATCTCTGCGTAAGAAATCGTTTTCTGAAATATGCGAACGTGCTTCCGCCTGCCATTTACTCACAAAACTCTTTGCCCGTTCTCTTTCACGCGGATCAACGGCTGACACTTCTCTTCGCTTGTACTTCTTGATATTGCGCTCAATGGTTCGCTGTCTTTGTTGAGCCTTATACATTTCGGCATTTTCTTCTGTACTAATATTCTGATCTGGAAGTTCATCACCTTCATTGTAACCACTCGAATG
>PUMT01000089.1 GCA_003551495.1 Bacteroidota bacterium | reverse complement strand
TTCAGTTGCTTCGTCGCCTCCACAACTGCTTCGATTGCTACCGGCCGGAGCAACAAGTTGCCGGGTGGGGTTTTCTCTCTCCCACTGGAGCTTTGCACCTTTTCACGGCGCACTGAAATATCCGGGTTAAAAAGAGGTAAATAATCCGTTCTGAAGGGATAATATAGATTTTTTGCTTTATTTACAATAGATTTTAGGGCATGGCCTGCTTTTCAGAAGGTGGCTTATTAAATTCCAGCGATTTCGAGCAAATCAAAGGACAAATTTAACATTTTTCTTACCTTTGTGAGAAAAGCAGGTCGGCACCCTCAGTCTGAAAAGGGATGTGCTTCAGTGTATTCTTCCATGATCCCAAGAAGCGCCTCATAGCGTTCCAGCCGTTTTTCGAAGAACCCGTAACGTGAATAACTGCATTGTATTACCTCTCCAGTTCCCACCCAGGCATCACAGGTCTTCTTCAGATTTTCCAGCACTCCGGAACATACGCCGGCTATCATGGCACATCCCATGGGCGCACCCTGGTTCTGCTGAATTCGTACTACAGGGGTCTGAAGCACACCGGACTTCATGGTATTCCAGAGGCTGCTTTTTTCACCGCCACCGGTTACCCTGATTTCCTTCATATTCAGTTTTGGCTTCAGGGTCTTCACGACTTTCCGGTATATCCCGTATTCCAAAGCCACGGCCTCCAGAAGCGACCAGAACAGGTGGTGTTTTTCATGCTGCCAGGTAATTCCTGCAAAGGCACCCTTAAGGCGGGGCCGTCCAGGCATAACCCTTCCGGCCATGTGGGGGATATAGAGGGGCAGGGTCAGGGAGTCGCAAATTTCCTCAGCCGCATTTTCGATTTCCTTGAACCTGGAGGCTCCGCTGGAATCACCCGTCATTTTTACAAACCATTCAGGATTCATGCCGCCGCCGTTAATATAGGCATAGGAGTACCAGAGGCCCGGGTCGGCGGAGGCACAGCATCCCAGCACTCCAGATTCAGTATCGGGAGTATATTCATCCAGGGTGCAGGCAAACACGCTGGCAGTGCCCGCTACATCAACACATACCCCCCTTTCCACAGCTCCTGCTGAAAGGAAGCTTGCCACGGTATCGCCGCACCCTGCCGCCACGGGGATGCCCGAGGGAAGACCGCATTCTTTTGCTGCCTCAGATGAGAGAGTGCCGATTTGATCGATGGAATCGACAATCCTGGGCAGCTTTTCCATGGGCAGATTAAAATTAGCACATAACTCAGCATCCCATTTACCTGCCTGTGTATCGGCAAAACCAGAAAAATGCAGGTAGCTGCGGTCTATGAAAGCCTGATCCCCGGGAAGGCCGCACAGCCTCGCAGCAGCATATCCTCCAGGCTGCACGAAAGCATGGACTTTTTTGAATACCTCAGGATGCTCATGCATCCACCAGAGGATTTTCGGCCCATGGTTGAAACTCGGGGCTGTCCCTGCCTTTTTGAGCACCTCTTCGCCTGCTTCTCTGCGCATGCGGTCAACATAATCGGCGCAGCGGGTATCCAGCCATGAATCATAGGGGGTCACAGCCCTTCCGTCCTTTCCTACGCCGATTATTCCGGCCATCTGACCGTCGATAGCAATGGATGCCACCCTGGAAACAAGGGTATCCCCTAGTTTCTCACGTCCTGCATCAACACAGCTGCGGATAACCTGGAGTACCGATGCATACTGGTATTCGCTGTCCTCAGTCACTGCCCCGGCTTCAGGGTGCAGCAGCTGTGACTTCTGAGAAGCCTCTGATATACAGGAACCCTGCTCATCAAAGAGCGCTCCCTTGACACCCTGGGTACCGATATCTATGCCAAGCAGGAAGTGTTTCTCTCCCATATTGTTCCTCCCTTTGTTACCAGGTGATCTGCTGTTTCAGCCCTCTTGAGCTCTGGACCTGCTCAATAGCTTTGCCGATCCCTTCAACAGGGCTCTTTGAGGTAATCAGGGGCCTGAGGTCCACACGCCGTGAGCTGATTATATCCAGGCACCTTCGGTACTGTCTTAGACTCTGCCTTGTAGTTCCCGCAACCGTCAGCTGTTTATAATGAATTTCGTTGGTATCAAGCTGCACCTGCGATTTTCCCGACGGCAGTCCGCCGAAGAACATAACCCGGGCATTAATCCCTGCCAGGGCAAAGGCCTGCTCCTGAATCTTAGCTATCGATGCGGCGGTTATCACCAGGTCCGCAAGCTTACCCTTGGTCAGTTCTGTCAGAGTGTCCAGCTGATCATCGCCGGCACTCAGTTTCTCAATTCTGCTGTCAATGGAAACTGCCAGATCCATGCGCTGCTCAGAAATGTCGCTGATGAAAACCCGGGATGCTCCTGCAGAAAGGGCCATAAGACAATGCATGATGCCAATGGGACCGCTGCCGATTACCAGCACAGTATCACCTGGATAGATGCCGATTTTCTCGTATGCGTTGTAAACACAGGAAAAGGGTTCTGTGAGGGCCGCTTCAGCAAAGGTCATTCCCTCAGGCATCACCGAAAGATTTCCCTGCCGCACTGCCGCCTCGGGAATTCGCACATATTGGGCAAAGCCTCCGTTTTGGGTGACCCCAAGAGCTTCAGAATCCCTGCACATTTCGCTGTGGCCGCTGATGCAGAGATCGCAAATCCCACATCCGTAATTCGGCGCCACTGCGACAGGAGTTCCCTCCGAATATCCCGTAAAATCCGGACCCATGCGGTAAATTGTTCCTGCGAACTCATGTCCCAGGATTATTGGATGTTCCTCATCCACCCCTGTCTTTCCGTTACTGTAGAAGCGCACATCCGTTCCGCAGACAAATGCGCTCTCAACCTTTACAAGCACTTCATGGTCCCCGATGGCCGGCACCGGCACATCCCGTATCTGCAATGACTGCTTGCCTGTTAGTACAGCCGCCTTCATGGTATCCTCCTATCTGTTGATGCGTACCGGTTTGCCGGTGACTATAGATTCATTGCCTGCATTGACAACCCGTACCGCTTCAAGACCGTCAAGACCAGTCACCCTGGGCCGGACATCCTTGAGAACCGACTCAGCAAAGGCCAGATCCTCCTGGTAATAGGCATCCAAAAACAGGGTTCTCCAGCTGGCCACGTAGGGTGATGTAATTCCCTCGGGGCTCACCGTGATCACTGAATGCTCCTGATTTCTTCCCACATGGATAATGCCCCTGGTTCCCAGTATCTCCACCCGCGAGTCATAGCCGTACTGGACCCCCTGGGCTCCATCGAGCATCCCCTGGGCTCCGCTGGAAAACCTGGCTGCAAGCAGCACGTTGTCATAAAAATCAGGAAACTCCCCCCTGGCTTCAGGGCTTCTGTAATTCCCCCCGATGGCATAGACTTCATCAATATAGCTTTCGGCGTACCAGTGAAGCGCATCGATATCATGGCTTGAGACCTCCGCCAAGGGTCCGTTGCTCTTTTTGATGTCGTACATCCACCGCTGGGGTGTGCTGGGTCCATGGGTCAGGGACTTGACCAGCACCACCTCACCAATAGCTCCAGCCTCTATTTGCTGTTTTGCATACTGAAAGCTGCTGTCAAAGCGACGCATAAAGCCTATCTGCAGTTTGATTGAATGTTTCTCTGCCGCACTGATCATCTCCCGGCATTCCTGTTCATTCATCGCCATGGGCTTTTCACA
>PUMT01000201.1 GCA_003551495.1 Bacteroidota bacterium | reverse complement strand
GGAGCATTAACCCATGAACTTCCGTTGTAATATTCCCACTTGTTGCTGTGATCCCAGTCGCGTATTGGAGTATTTGTAAACTTTGTCCGGTAATCCCCTGTCTCCTGTCCTGAAGAGTTTGAAACAAATGTTACACACAAAAAGAGGGACAAAATAAGCTTGAAAATCAAATTTTTTATAAAGGGTATAGCAATACCACTCTTTCCAGAAGAAAAAAAATAAGAAAGTAATAATCTGTATTTGTATGTAACTGTTGTAATCACCAACTAAAAACTAATTGTATTTTTTACTCCCCCATCAGATAGTCAAAAGACAAAACTCCAAAAAACTGCTGTGTTAAAGTTGTTGTAAAAAAGATCTATAAATAAAAAACCACTATCAAGGTTCTTTTAAATTATTGGGTTAAATCTGTCTCTTTTTCACTTAAATAGATGCACATCAGCAAAATATTTTCAATATTAATGATTTATTCGCTTTTGTATACGGTAAACCTGTTTTTTTGTGTCCTATTTTTACACTAACAGTTAATTATTTAGGACTAATTACCGGATTAAATGGTTTTACGTTAAATATCTCCAAAGGTTTACTTATTGAGGCTATTTGGAAAAGCTATAATTATCTGGTATTGTACTTCTTTTTTTTATTAATTTTAATCGGCTTTCGGATAAAACGGAATTACTTTATGGCCGGGAAATTATTTCTCAGTACTTCAGGAGGTTATGAGCGGTTAAAATTGATTGACCGGCCAATAACAATCAATTACAGGTAATAGCATTTATTATTCAGGTGAATTTAGGAAAATGATTTTTACCTGAATTGGGATTTAAAGATAATGTATTAGTTCCCCTGAATAACCGCACAAAAATTTAAAACAATTCATTAAGCTGAATATAAAAATTAAAATCATATTCCATGGAAAACGATCTCAATCCTGACCTGGAAGCTCTCAGAATAACGGCAATGGATTGCAGGAAATGTGATCTGTGCAGGCACCGCACTCATGTGGTGTTTGGTGAAGGATACCCGTTTGCCGATATCATGTTTATCGGCGAAGGCCCCGGATACCATGAAGATATGAAAGGCAGGCCTTTTGTCGGGAAAGCGGGTCAGTTGCTTGACAAGATTCTTACGGTATGCGGATTCTCACGGAATGATAATGCTTATATCGCAAATATAGTAAAGTGCAGGCCTCCTGATAACCGTGATCCTCTGCCTGTGGAAAGAGAGGCGTGCCTACCTTACCTGTACAAGCAAATAGAATATATTAACCCTAAAATAATTATACTGCTTGGGTCAGTAGCTTTAAAGGGTATTGTTGATCCGGATGCAAAAATAACATCATTAAGGGGATCATGGACGGAATGGAAAGGTCGTCATTTGATGCCTGTTTATCACCCTGCAGCGCTTTTAAGGAAACAATCGTTAAAAAGGGAAGCCTGGGAAGATTTTAAAAAAGTTGTTCAAAAATACAGGGAGCTGGTCAATCCCGATCATTATTCGGCTCACGTTTAGAAAAGGCGGAATAGTAAGGCCACAAAAATATCAATGACTATTGCAGCAAAATCAGTGGGTTCAGTTATAAAACCGGTGTTTGAAGAACAAAAAGTCCGGACACATTTTTAATAACCGGACTTGAAAAAGGTTTTATAAAAAATTCGCTAAAATAAAATTATCCAGGATAAAGGAGGCGGCTTTCTATGGACGTGGTTTTATAGGAATAACAAAAAAATTACAATATCAGCATTGCATCTCCATAAGAGCCGAATCGGTATTTTTCCTTTACAGCAGTTTTATATGCCTTGAACAAGGGGTCATATCCTGCAAAGGCTGAAACAGTAATAAGCATTGTTGATAGAGGCAGATGAAAATTTGATATCATACATGAAGGCACCCTGAATTCATAGGGAGGGAAAATAAATTTATTAGTCCATCCATCATAAGGTTTCAGGTATCCATCAGTTGACACGCTGCTTTCAAGTGTTCTCAGGACAGTTGTTCCTACGGCACAAATCTTCTTTTTGTTTTCCTTTGCATTGTTAACGGTTTTGGCTGATTCATCAGGAATAACTATCCGCTCGGAATCCATTTTATGTTTGGTAAGGTCTTCTACGTCAACCGTTCGGAAATTACCCAGTCCAACATGAAGGGTTATTTCAGAAAAATTCACGCCTTTTATTTCAAGTCTTTTAAGCAGTTCCTTGCTGAAGTGAAGTCCGGCAGTAGGTGCGGCAACTGCACCTTCGTGTTTTGCAAAGACGGTTTGATAACGATCCCGGTCTTCGGGCTGCACCTCCCTTCGAATAAATTTAGGAAGCGGAGTTTCCCCAAGATTATAAAGTGTATTCTTGAATTCCTCATACGGGCCGTCATATAAAAACCTGAGTGTCCGGCCCCTTGATGTCGTATTGTCAATAACTTCGGCAACCAGAACATCATTATCGCCGAAGTAAAGCTTATTTCCGATTCTAATTTTCCTTGCAGGATCAACCAGTACATCCCACAACCTCTGTTCGCGGTTGAGTTCACGCAAAAGAAATACCTCTATTTCAGCACCGGTTTTTTCCTTATTCCCCATCAGCCTTGCAGGGAAAACCTTGGTGTTATTAAACACCATAACGTCATCATTATCAAAATAGTCCAGAATGTCTTTGAATATTTTATGCTCAATTTTCCCTGTCTTTCTGTCAAGGACCATTAAACGTGACTCATCGCGGCTTTGCGATGGATATTTTGCAATTAAATCTGACGGTAAATTAAACTTATAACGGGATAATTTCATTATCTTAAAAAAAATTTCTGAAAGGATTTAAACTGGAATGGAGCGTCTTTTATACGTAAAAATCCTTTTTTTGTTGTTTAAAATGCTACTTTTTTTTCAAACTCTTCCATTGATAGTGCTTTTTCTACACTGTAGTGACCTATTGCGGTTCTTCTGAGGCCGGTTAAATGCGCCCCGCTGTTAAGTGATTCTCCTAAATCCCTCGCAATTGACCGGATATAGGTTCCTTTTCCGCACTTTATTTGCAGAATTACATCCGGTAAATCAACCTTTATAATAGAAATTGAATAGATCTTAACCTTTGATGAAGCAGGCATCTTTGAATTATCTCCTTTCCTTGCATATTCATAAGCTCTTTTCCCTTCAATCAGCTTTGCAGAGAATAATGGCGGGACTTGCTCAATTTCGCCTGTAAATTGAGGAAAAGTTTCTTCAATCAGCTCCCTGGTTATATGAGAAGTTTCAAATTTTCTGTCAACTTCTGTTTCAAGATCAAAAGACGGTGTGGTTTCACCAAGTTTTATTGAAGCGACATACTCTTTATGGAGAGCCTGAAGTTCACTGATTTTTTTTGTCATTTTGCCTGTGCAGACAATAATCAGTCCGGTAGCCAGTGGATCCAAAGTGCCTGCATGCCCAACCTTGATCTTTTTTAAATTATATTTATAACGAATCAGTTTTCTTATTTTTTTTACCACATCAAAAGAAGTCCACCGGTAAGGCTTGTCAATCAGGATTATTTCACCTTCAATAAAATCATATTTACCTTCTTTTGTCCCCAATGCCCGGATTTTAAAAAGTTATCCTGAAATAATGGCGACTAAGCCTGCCAGTGCACAGTATACAGCAAAATAATGCAACTTACCCCTTTTTACTATCCCGAGCAAAGTTCTGCAGGCAAATATTCCGGACAGAAAAGCGGCGAGAAATCCAATTAGCAAGGGTACAGGCTCAATTACAACATCGGCAGCTTCGGGTTTGGTTACAATATCTAGAAAAGATGCGCCAAGTATTGGTATAATAACCATTAAAAAAGAAAAACGGGTAACATTTTCCTTTTTGCCACCCATTAGCAGTCCGGTTGCAATAGTTGTACCTGAACGGGATATCCCCGGCAAAACTGTAAATATCTGAGCAATTCCCATTACAATGGCTTCTTTATAACCAATATCCTTGTTGTGTTTCTTCACAATAATTGTTATTGCAAGAAGGGTTGCGGTGATAAGAAGCATTGAGCCGACCAGGATGAGATTCCCTGTAAAAAAGCTTTGCACATAGTCCTTGAAAAAAATTCCAACAATACCGATTGGTATCATTGAAACAAAAATTTTGGAAATATATTTGGTTGACTCATTCCATTCAAATTTGAAAAAATCCACAACCAGTTTCTTAATATCACTGAAAAAAACAACTATTATGCTTAATACCGTTGCACCATGAACAACAATGGAAAATGAAAGATCCTTCTTTGCCTCAACGTCAAGTAATACTTTCCCAATTTCAAGATGTCCGCTGCTGCTTACAGGAAGGAACTCAGTTAAACCCTGTACCAAACCCAAAATCAATGCTTCAAGCCAACTCATATTATAATTCGATTAAAAAATTAAAAAAATTTAATTATTCCTAAAACCATAGATAATTATTTGCTTTTAAAAGCCACAAAAGTAAAAAATTAATTTGGCTTTTACTTGCCAGAGAAGAATGGCAAAATTCATGTCCGGGTTATAAAAAAGAAAAACCGGTAATAAAGAATTTTTTATTTGCCGGAGTTGCCCTCTTTTGCTGAAGGGGGCTTCATAATAGCATATATAATAAAAGCAAATCCAAACAGAACAATTACCGGAGAAAGTGTAATCCTTCTGAAGCTGAATATTTCTTCGTATTTGAATACATTCGGATCATCTGTTCCGCCACCCACCATTAGTCCAAAACCCAATACAATAGCTGCAAAACCAATGATAAGTAATTTGTAGTTTTCTTTTTTGAAAGGGAAAACAAATTTCCCTTCCATATCTTTTTTCTTTTTTGCCATAGTTAAACAATTGTACTTTAATAATATAGTTCGTCAGTTTTCAGGTGTAAAAATCTGTTAACGGCAATATATGTGGAAATCAGGTTAATAATAACACCAAATGTGCCAACCATAAGGAAAAGCAAACCGGTTGTCCGCACATCCTGAAGTCTCAGTACCCCTCCAAATTCCCGTTCTGCTAGATAAATAACCCCAATAAGCAATGCATTGGCTATTAAAGCAGCATAGATGCCATGAAGAATACTTTTATAAAGGAAAGGTTTTCTTATAAAGCCGCTTGTTGCACCGACCAGTTGCATAGTGTTGATAATAAACCTTCTGGCATAAACTGACAGCCTGATAGTATTGTTTATGAGGGTAAGTGAAATCAGCAACAACAGCCCGCTGAATATGAGCAGGACAACACTGATCTTTCTCACATTTTCATTTACCAGGTGAACAAGTGATTTTTGATAATGAACTTCCTTAATTTCAGGAAATTTTTCCAGCTCCTGTTCAATTATTGCAATACTGTCGGGGTTTGCAAAATCGGCAAACAGAAAGAGCTCAATTGAAGGAAGTAATGGATTATAACCAAGGTGACTTACAAAATCTTCGCCAAGTATCTCTTTCATTTCACGAGCAGCCGCCTCAGGTGTAATATAACGTGTTGATTTTACATAATCAGCCGCATCTAAATTTTTCTGAAGCCTCATAATATCAGCCTCTCTCACATCTTCATTTATTATAATATTGAAACCAATATTTTCCTTCACATGGTCGGATAATTGTTTAGCATTGATAATAAGCAATCCTATCAATCCAATAATGAAAAGGAGCAAAGAAATACTGATCATGGATGTTATATATGAACTCCTTAAACGCCGTTTGACTGCTTTGGATTCTTTTTTCATTGCTTTTGAATAATCCTGTAAATATATTAATTAATAAGCAAACGGAATACCTGCAGAAGTTAGTTTCCGCGAGGTTTCAATTTTTTCCCGATGAACGGGATATCACCATATAGCTCTTCAGCTATTCTTAAGTAATATACTACTGATAAATATACTATGGAAGCAGCAAGGGAACGTATTATTATATCGGGTATCCTTTCTCCGGTAACAGGCATTAAGAAGCCTCCTGCCAGGCAAATCAAAATTAATCCCGCAATTTTAATGGTTGTAATGTTAAAAGGTTGCATTTGAAATTTAAATCTGATGAAAAGGTACTTCAGAAGGTTAAATGTGAAATTCGCCATTGCTGTTGCTAAAGCTGCACCGGCAATTCCATACAGAGGTATCAGAAGTATATTCAGCAATACTGCAAGCGAAATTAATACTACAAGCATATATACGCCATAACGGTAGTAGTGGGAATTGAATATTATGCCATTGTTTACACCGGTTGCCATATTGAACAATGTGCTGATGCTGAGGATGTATACAACGTTTATCCCAAAAATATAGTCTTCTGGCAGTAGTGAAAGAAGGTCTCCGATACTTATGTTTATACACACAAAAATCAAACCTCCCAGCAACAAAAGGTATTTTGATGAATTGTAATAGATCTTTTTTATTTCTTCAAAACTTTTTCTGTTCCATGCATCGGCAATTTTTGGATTGGAAATCTTCTCCAATGCAAGAAGGGGTGATTCAATTATTGTCGGTATAATTGCAGCAACCGAATAAACCGCAACCATTGTAAGAGAAAGGTAGCTTCCAATAAACATTGAGTCGATATAACGTATGCCGAGTGAAGAAAGGGTGGCAATTGTCAATGTGAGTCCGTAAATGATCAATTGACGGGGATTTTGATTTTTCAGGTAGCTTTTGTCAATTTTCCATCCCGGCCTGTCTATTAAATAGACGTAAATGAAAAGTACTGCAACATGGAAGCCATAAATTCCAACAAAAATTGTAATGAAAGTGTTCAGTGGGAATAGATTCAATGAATAAACCATTACAACTGTTATTGTAAGCACTCTGATTATTACATCGGTAAGAAAAGTAGGAAAAGATGTCCTGAAAAGTGAAAAGCAATAAATGTTCAGAACTGCGGTTAAGCCCACAAACAATGTAAGGGGGATTATGAAGAAAAAGTATTCTGTAAAAAGGGGCGACTGGTCTATGTACTGATTTATGATGGTGTCTTTGAAAATCAGGAGCAACAGACTTATTATCAGAAAACCGGCAAACGGGAAAAGCATCATTAGTCCGAAGTACCCGTGATGCTTCCTTTCAGGATTTCTGAAACGGGGGAAATATCTTATTGTGATGTTTGTAATGCCAAGTGGCAAAAATGTTGCAATGACCACAGAAAAGGAATATAGTATGCGGGTAAGTCCAAGTTCCTCAGGTGTAAGGAAAAAGGGCTGGACAACAATCAAGTTTATGAATCCCAGCACAATACCAATGTAGGAAATTATTGTGTTGGTTATTCCCTGTTTTTTAATTTCACCCAACTGAATTATAATTTATGCAGGTTAAACAGGCAAATTTATGAATCTCTTTTTCCCTGACTAAACAAAGATATCAAATAAACAATATCATCCCCCGGAATTAAAAGCCGGAAGATGATATTGTAATAAGCCTTCTTAAATTGCAAATTATCCGATTATTTCCACCCAGTTGAATTTATCGGGCTCATCTCCAAACTGAATGCCCTGCAGCCTGTTGTAAATTTGGGTAGAAACAGGGCCGGGTTTTCCGTCTTTGCAATAAGTGTATTTTTTACCGGTATCCATGTCAAATACTTCGCCTATTGGGGCTATTATTGCCGCTGTACCGCAGGCACCAACCTCCTCGAAAGTTTCCAGTTCTGCAACATCTACCGGGCGGCGTTCGACTTTGAGTCCCATATCCTCGGCGATGGTCATTACACTCTTATTGGTTATTGACGGAAGGATTGAGCTGGATTTGGGTGTAATATAGGTGTTGTTTTTGATCCCAA
The DNA here is from genome assembly GCA_003551495.1 of Bacteroidota bacterium. Taxonomy (GTDB): domain Bacteria; phylum Bacteroidota; class Bacteroidia; order Bacteroidales; family PUMT01; genus PUMT01. The sequence continues at coordinate 8,132 of PUMT01000201.1, read as the reverse complement.
AGAAGTTGGCAGCACCTATTTCGTCAATATACCTCTTTTCTTTTGCATCAAGGTACATTGGAGACCCGTACCCTGCATTTACTGCCTTTGTTACTCCGTAAAGGCTGGCGGCATAGTTGCCCCCGACTTTTATATGGCCTGTTCCCAGAGGTGCTGCCCTGTCGGAATCTTTTACTATAGCTATTTTGACTGGATTAAATCCTTCCTTGAAGTAAGGGCCCACTGGTGTAACAAATACAACAAACAGATATTCCTTTGCCGGTTTAACTCCCACCTGAACTCCTGTTCCTATTAGCAAAGGGCGAATATAGAGCGCTGCTCCCGTGCCGTGTGGAGGGATAAATTCTTTATTAAGTAATACTGTTTTTACAACAGCTTCCTTAAAAAGATCTTCCGGCACTCTTGCCATAAAAATGCCATCAGCGGAATCCTGCATTCTTTTGGCATTTTCCTGCCACCGGAAAAGCCTGATTTTGCCATCTTTACCTTTGTAGGCTTTCATTCCCTCAAAAGCTTGCTGGCCGTAATGAAGACACGTTGCAGCTATGTGTGTATCAATTGTTTCTGATGAAGATACTTCAAGTTCTCCCCATTTGCCATTTCTGAAATAACAACGAACATTATAATTGGTTTTTACGTAACCAAATGGCAGATTTTTCCAGTCAAAATTTTCCATATTTATCTTGTTTATGTTATTAATTTATTCCTCTTTTCAAAATTAATGATATTAAAATGATTTGCAAGCAGACCATTTAAAATATGTTACATTAGTCATTCCATAATCAGGCTCATCCTTTCTTCCTGATATTACAAGGTTATTTTAATTAAATACATGACCGGATAAAACCAATATACTGTTGTTGCGTATAATCAGTCAAATGATTTACATTAATCAAAATTTAATGGTTTTGCATAAGTCAGTATTAAAAAAATTCTTAACTTGAAAATTCAAAAAATTTGCATTCAGCAAATATCAGGAGGTAAATACTTTATACTAAATTTTAATTCATTAAATTATGGAAATTGCAAATAAGCCTTTGATGGTACCCTGGGATTTTACTGAAATTGCAGAGTATGCACTGGAATATGCAATCAAGATTGCCAAAATTGACCAAAGTCCGGTACATCTTGTACATATTGCTAAAAAGAAAAATGAGATCAAAAATCTCAAAGGGATGCTCGAAAAGTATGCTGAAGAAGTAAATCAGAAGTATAACATCAAACCTGGTGTAATTGTAAGGGAAGGAACAATTTTCTCAACGATAGGAGATGTGGCGGATGAGATTGATGCGGGAATGGTTGTTATGGGAACGCACGGGATTAAAGGGATGCAAAAACTTACAGGAAGCTGGGCCCTGAAAGTTATTGTTAGCTCAAAGGTGCCTTTCGTTGTTGTTCAGGCTCCTCCAGGTGATACAAATTTCGAGCACATTGTTTTTCCTGTTGATTTCAGAAGGGAAGACAAGGAGAAGATAAGCGGCATTATTTTCCTTCATAAATATTTTGATTCAAAAATACACATTATTAAACCGAAGAAAACAGACAAACGGCTTTTAAGAGGGGTTAACAATAATATTACTTTTGCCCGGAAAATGCTGAATCAAAAAGGGGTTCATTATGATATTGTTGAGGCACCGGGCAAAAAATCATTTGCAAAAGAGACGATTGACTATGCAAAAGAGGTGAATGCCAGTCTTATACTTACAATGTCAACCAAGAATATTGGTTTTACCGATTATGTATTTGGAGCTGTTGAACAATTTATTATAGCAAACAGCGCAAAAATACCTGTAATGTGCCTGAATCCCAGAAAGGGGTTGGTTTCTGGTGGTTTTGCAGCAATGGGAGGTTAGGATCATATTATACATGAAGATTGTTTTTGCCTCAAATAACAAAAATAAGTTCAGGGAAATAAAAGAGTTGATCGGTTCCGGATTGGAGCTGCTCAACCTAAATGATATTGGTTGCTACGAAGAGATTCCTGAGCCATTTTCAACAATTGAAGAAAATGCACTTGCCAAGGCAAGATATGTTTACAAAAATTACGGTTTAGACAGTTTTGCTGATGATACTGCACTTGAAGCTGAAAGCCTTGGAGGCAGACCGGGGGTTTATTCTGCGAGATATGCAAGCCTGTTTTCCGGCAAAGAGTTCTCTTCAGCAGAAAACCGGAATGAAGCAAATATTATAAAGCTGCTTGAAGAGCTACAGGGTGCTGCGAACAGGAGGGCTCGTTTCAGAACTGTGATATATCTGATCTTAAGGGGCAGGGAAATAATGTTCGAAGGAATTGTAAATGGCACGATAACAGAGGAAAAAAGAGGTCATAAGGGATTTGGATATGATCCGGTTTTCATACCTGACGGTTACAACAAAACATTTGCACAGATGAGCCTTGCTGAAAAAAACATCATTAGTCACCGTGCAAAGGCGTTTAATAAACTTGCACAATATCTGCGGAAACAAGAGCACTGAACTCAATTAATATTCTGAATATAAAATCCAGTCAGCAGGCCTGATTGGATTAATATTGTATAGCTCCACGGCTATTCACTTAAAAATCGTCCATGACGATATTTTCAATATTTTCACAAAACTCATTGAATTTTTCATCCTATAAGTTAAGCATGAAGCTTTGAAAATAATACAGCTTCGTTGTAAAAAACAGTAGTTAATATTTTATTTTTACAAGAAGGTTAAAAACAGGAAAAAAAGTATCCATATTAATTTCAAGATGATAACTAAAACCTCCGGAATAGTTCTCCGCCAGATAAAATACTCAGAATCTTCAGTAATAGCGCATATTTACACTGAACGTTTCGGGAGGCTGTCATTTTTGATAAACGGAACCCGGGGCAGGAAAAATGCCCGTAGTATAAAGTTGCTTCAGCCTCTTTCCATACTGACAATGGAGGTTTATATGAAACCATCCAGGGAACTTCAGCGGGTGAAAGAGATGGGGTTTCTTTTCCCTTATTCACAAATACCTTTTTGTCCGGAGAAAAATGCCATAGCCCTTTTTATTGCCGAAGTATTGTATAAAACACTACGGGAACAGGAGCCAAATACCACTTTGTTTGAATTTTTATGCAATTCTTTGCAGATACTCGATATCAGGGAAAAATGTTTTGCAAACTTTCATCTGGTCTTTTTGATGAACCTTTCAAAACATCTCGGATTTTATCCGGTTGACAATTTTTCAGAGTCTGCTTCTGTTTTTGATATGCTTAACGGAAAATTTGTAACCGGCGAACCGTCGCATCCTAATTATGTTAGACTGCCTTTAAGCAGGCTTTTTGCCGGTATCCGGACGTTGAATTATGAAAGCCTCGAAAATATCCGGTTAAATAGTGCGCAAAGAGTACAGTTGCTGGAAATGCTGATTGATTACTACCGTCTTCATCTGGAAAATTTAGGAGATATTAATTCTATTAAGGTATTGAGCAAGCTATTCCATTAATATAAATTTTTCATTCATCATTCGGATAAAGAAAATAAAGGAATTATTTTTGTTTCCTGAAATTTTGAATGGTAAAAACTGTTATATAAAAACAGCCTTATTTTTAAACAAGCTATAAAGAGGCAGATATTTAATAAATTGTATTAGGAAATGTGATGCTGATAAATTCATTGTTAAACCGGGTAAACTCGAAACGGTTAAAAGAAATAGATAAATTCAGGTATCACCCTGTTGAAGTGCAGTCAGAGAGTTTGCTGAACCTCCTCAGAATGGCACGAAACACCGAATTCGGGAAGAAACATGGTTTTGATTCAATTGGGTCGGTAGAGCAGTTCAGGGAAAGGGTTTCGCTTCAAACGTATGAAGATGTAAAGCCTCAGATATCAAGAACCATGAAGGGAGGAAAAAACATTCTCTGGCCGGGGGGAGTAAAATGGTATGCCAAATCTTCAGGTACCACAAGCGATAAAAGCAAGTTTATTCCTGTAACTCCAGAATCACTCCATCTTTGTCATTACCGTGGAGGCAAGGATGCATTGATATTTCATTTAAAAAATAATCCTGATACTGGAATACTCAAGGGGAAGGCACTTACAATAGGAGGGAGCCATCAGGTAAACAGTTTTAAAAAAAGATCATATATCGGTGATCTGTCTGCTATACTTATAGAAAACCAGCCGCTTTGGGTAAAATTCGTCAGAACTCCTCCAAACAAAGTAGCATTACTGGCAGACTGGGAAGAAAAGATCGAAAAGATTTACAGGATAGCAGTTAAAAAAAATGTTACAAATCTTGTGGGAGTACCTTCATGGAATCTGGTGTTCCTTAAATATTTATTGCAGAGATCCGGAAAATCCAATCTATTGGAGATCTGGCCGGATCTTGAGCTTTTTTTCCACGGAGGTGTAAGTTTCAGGCCATATGAGGAACAATTTAAAAAGCTCATACCTTCGGATAAAATGAAATATCTTGAAACCTACAATGCATCCGAGGGATTTTTTGGTGTTCAGGATCAAACTGATTCTGATGACATGCTATTGATGCTTGATTATGGTGTTTTTTACGAGTTTATACCGATGGATGAGTTTGGAACGGAAAACCAGAGTTTTTTAACAATCGGGGAAGTTGAAAAAGACAAAAATTATGCAGTTGTAATTTCTACAAACAGCGGATTATGGAGGTATCTTCTTGGTGATACAGTAGTTTTTACGTCAGTGTATCCTCACAGGATTCAGATAACAGGCCGGACAAAACACTTCATAAATGCTTTCGGTGAGGAGTTGATTATTGAAAATGCAGAAAAGGGACTAAGGGACGCATGCGAAAAAACAGGCGCATATATTCGTGATTATACTGCTGCACCAGTATTTATGAGTGATACTGAAAAAGGCAGGCATGAATGGCTGATTGAATTTGAAAAACCTCCACTTGACCTCGAACAATTTACCGTTGAACTGGATAAATCTCTGATGACAATAAATTCAGATTACGAAGCTAAAAGATATAAGGACATAACACTTGCTCCCCCAATAGTACACAGCGTGAAACCCAGCTTGTTCTACAACTGGCTTAAAGAGAAAGGAAAACTGGGTGGCCAGAATAAAGTTCCCAGGTTATCAAATAACAGGCAATATGTTGATGAACTGATTGAAATGAACAAAAGACTGTGATTCAGAAGGGCCCCTGTGATCAATTCGTGTTTATCAGGTGTTTTTGTGCATTTCAACTTGAACGGCCTGTCTGCAACGCAGCATGTTCGCATTAAGGACTCCTTGTTTCTTAAATAAAAAAGATTAATTTTAGTTGTCACAAAAATCAAAAAAGTATTTATTATGCATATAGCTGTAGCAGGCAATATAGGTTCCGGAAAGACAACACTTGCTGAGCTCCTTTCTAAACATTACACCTGGGAAGCACATTATGAAGATATAGATGACAATCCGTATCTGAATGATTTTTATGAAGACATGCATCGCTGGTCATTTAATCTTCAGGTTTATTTTTTGAACAGCCGGTTTAATCAGATAATTGATATAAGGAAAAAGGGGAAAACTGTAATACAAGACAGAACCATTTATGAAGATGCATACATATTTGCACCTAATCTTCATTCAATGGGTCTTTTAACTACAAGGGACTTTGAAAATTATTTTGCACTTTTCAATCTTATGAGCTCTTTTGTTCAGCCTCCTGATTTGATAATATATCTCCGGGCTTCCGTTCCCACTCTTGTTAGTCAGATTCAGAAACGGGGCAGAAAGTATGAAAGCAGTATCAGGCTTGATTATCTCCAAAGGCTCAATGAGCGTTACGAGGCATGGGTAGAATCTTACAATCTGGGCAACCTGCTCATAATTGATGTTGATCAGTACAAGTTCCCTGACAGCAGGGAAGATCTGAGCAAGGTTATTGACAAGGTAGATGCGGAGTTGTATGGCTTGTTCTGAATATTATATCCGGATTAACCGGTCACATATATTTTTTAAGGAATTATATTGGAAAATTCATTATAAGATTTTAATTTTGCAATTCAATAAATAAAAATGAACAAATTCCTCCTTAGCTCAGCTGGTTAGAGCACCTGACTGTTAATCAGGGGGTCCTAGGTTCAAGTCCTAGAGGGGGAGCAAAAAAGATAAAGGGTTGCAGCTTTAACGGGTTGCAGCCCTTTTTTCTTTGTCTGCCGTGCGTGACTATTTGCCCGGTTGCGCCGTTCCCGAAACGGAAGTTAATCCCGTTTCGCTTATCCGGCCAGGTCAGGTTAATCCCTGATACAGCGAACCGAAAACCCCCATGTTCCGGTGAAATTGATTCGTGATATCTGAGGAGTATAGTAATCCAGGTATCGGACCCAAAAATTATCAGTATTGCTTTCGGTGGAACTCCAAAAGGAAGCGTATCCGTGGCCGAAATCACCGAAGAAAATTCTGCCGCCCCCTGGTAAGGCATTAAATCCACTTGTTTCGAATTCGGGATCATCAATTAAATCACCTTTGGGCCACAATGAATAATTCCCGGCTAATTTACTGCCTTCGCTTGTTCCCCGAAATCCTTCCTTATCTGCATCTGCCTGTGACATACCAAGATGTATTTCAAGTTCTTTCCACTCATCATCATCTGGCAAATGCCAGCCATCGGGACAAACTGACATTGCAGCATCCCAATTGTACAGTGTACCGTATATTTCGTAGTTTGTTTCCGCTTTTGCATCTTCAACATTACCCTGGCCTGCACCCGGACTGTAACCGTAAACATAATATCTTGGTTCATCAGCGGAGCCCTCAGAAGGATCATGCACTTCGGGAAGATACCTGAGATTCTCTGCCATCCATTCCCGTCCACCAAAATAAATTGTTTGATAAACATTACCGTCTGCATCAGTTACAGTTCCTGTGGCACCATCAGGTATATGGAAATTGGCTGATAGCGTAACATCCTCCGCTGGCATTGTAAAGTTAAATGTGGATAAATCGCTTACTTCCAAATCATCTTCATCTGTCCAGTTCACAAACTGGTAAATATCGTCGGGAATAGCTGTAAGAGATACAATGTAATCTTCTTCGTATTCACCTGCCCCCTCAACTGAACCGCCTTCATCAGGTTCTGCAATAAGGGTGAGTTTATATGTAGGTATGGGGTTAGTTTTAAAGGAGACCTGGTTGCCATAAGCTGTTCCCTTGCTGTTCGTTGCGTAAGCTCTTAAATAGTATGTTGTATTGGCTTCAAGATCTGATAAACTGCTTATAAAGCTCCCCGTACCCTGGCCATCCTCGGTCTTACTATCGTATGTGGTAGGGCTTTGATTTGTACTCCAGCATACACCCCGGGCTGTAACGGGTGCACCCCCGTCATCCGTAACATTGCCACCTGAAACAGCATCAGTTTGGGTGATATCTGTTACCTCTATAGTTGATACTGATGGTGTATATAATGCTTCTTCCTTTTTACAGCAATTGAGTATTATTAATGCTGGCCCCGACAGGACAAATGCATAGTACCACAACTTCTTCAATGTTGTCATATTCGGTTTAATTTTAATCAATAAAAAATTTCTAAATGATATTGCTCTCTTGAAGATTTTAGCAATTTAAGCAAAAAACCTTTACAGAAAGCCTTTCAAAAAGATTTGACTATAAAATACCCGAATTTCCGTCAGACTGAAATATTAAATGCCCGGTTCGTGAACAAGTTTACCTGAATTATAACAAGATGGTTTTGTTTTCTGCTGAAATGGCCACTTTTCAAGTGAAGTATACAATCAAAAACTATGTTTAAAAGGTTACTCCTGTAATAGCTATCGGTTTTCTAATATAATCTTAATGAAATTCTAAAAGTTCTCTAACCTTTTACTTTTTAACTAAAATTATATTTTTGCAGTGCTTTTTTTAAATAATTAAGAGGAAGACATCTATGTTATGAAAACTACGAATATAAATTTGTTAAAACCAGCTCGTTTTTATGGAGAGCTACAATTTACGAACATTTGGAATAGTATTCTGCGTAAAACGGCTTTGCTGATACTGGTTTTATTGCCGCTGATCAATACAGCCAGAGCGCAGCAAATGATAGTTGACGATGCTGATATTACTACTTACCGTGCTTTTCAGAAGGAGGTGTGGTATGGTAGTTATGAATCATGGATTTTACCGGCTGTGAGTCCCTTACCGTTTCT
>PUMT01000212.1 GCA_003551495.1 Bacteroidota bacterium | reverse complement strand
GCACTTATTTAAAAAGCAAATATCACAGCCTTGTAGGACGAAGGGGGAAGAAAAAGGCAATAATAGCAGTAGGACACAAGATCCTGATAGCCGCTTACTTCATCATCAAAGACAAGGTTGCTTTTACTGAACTTGGAGAAAACCATTTAACAAATTACAGAAAAGATAAACTGATAGCCTACCACATGAGACAACTTGAAGCATTAATACCGGAGATGAATTTTTCAAAGGTGGTAGCATAAAAGATTAAAAAGGAAAAAGGTCGACTAGTTACTGGTGGTTTAAAACCCCGAGGATGAAACTGACCAACAAAACTCAAGCACAAAAATATATTGCCACGAGCATGAGTATGAAAATTTATCTTCCTTGAGTTTTTTAAATAATTGAAATAATGATAGTTAACAAAATAATATACGTATGAAAATACTTATTCTTTGTACCGGTAATTCATGCCGCAGCCAGATGGCGCACGGTTTCATGGAAAATTTTGACAAAAGGCTGATCGTCAGATCAGCCGGGACGGAGGCTTCCGGCCGGCTCAATCCAAAAGCTGTAGAAGTAATGAAAGATATTGGCATAGATATAAGCCATCATACATCCGACCCTGTTGATAAATACCTGGGGGATGAATGGGACTATGTGATAACTGTGTGCGGTGGTGCCAATGAGAATTGTCCGGCATTTTTGGGTAAAGTAAAAAACCGCCTGCATATTGGGTTTGACGATCCAACTTATGCCGAAGGCACCGATAATTTCATCCAAAGCGAATATGTCCGTGTCAGGGACGAAATAAAAGAAGAGTTCTACAAACTTTACAAGAATGAAATTAAACCGAAATTGAAATAATGAATACCTGTATTGAAAACCATTATGTTGTTCACAGTTTACCAATATTTATCTACAGGAAAAATCAAAATAATCAAAATAATCAAAATTGAATTAATATGAAACCTCAGGAGATAAAAAAAACAGTAAAGGAAAAATACGGTCAGATTGCTGACAGACACGGTATACAAATGGAATCAACAGGTTGCTGTGATGGATCTGATTGTTGTTCAGGAGTAGATTATACAATATTCAGTGAAAAATATGAACATCTGAAAGGTTATAACCCTGAAGCGGATATGGGACTGGGATGTGGCATTCCCACCGAGTATGCAAAGATAGGTGAGGGTGATACAGTTGTTGATCTTGGAAGCGGTGCCGGGAATGACTGTTTTGTGGCTCGTGCACTGGTTGGTGATACCGGCATGGTTATAGGCATTGATATGACCGAATCAATGGTTGAAAAAGCACGTGAAAATGCAGTCAGACTTGGGTATGAAAATGTTGAATTTATTTTGGGTGACATTGAAGATATGCCGTTGGAAAACAATATTGCTGACGTGGTTGTCAGCAATTGTGTTTTAAATCTTCTTCCTGACAAGGTTAAGGCATTCAGGGAGATTGAAAGGATACTTAAACCGGGAGCTCATCTTTCAGTATCGGATATTGTTTTAAGGGGCGAATTGCCGGGAAAGTTGAAACAAGCTGCGGAGATGTATGCCGGATGTGTTTCCGGGGCTTCGCAACTCAATGATTACCTGGATATAATGAAAAATTCCGGTCTTGTAAACATAATAATTCAGAAAGAGAAGGTTATCTCCATACCAGACGAAATTCTGCTGAAATATGTTGACAAAAATGAATTTCTGGCCTATAAGAAATCAGGAACTGAAATTTTAAGTATTACAGTTTATGCCGAAAAGCCTTCAAAGGTTGAATAATTCTGATTATTGACTGATTTCTCAATTCAATAAGATTCGTTTCAGAATATTTAAACCAATTCTGATGATCAAATCTTTTTTTTGCAATAGTTTTTGTTTAATTGGTTAAAAAAAATTCTAATGACACAAAAGAAAACGATTAGCTTTTTTGATAAATATCTTTCAGTTTGGGTTGCACTTGGAATTCTTGCAGGAATTCTCATTGGCCATTTTGCCGGTGACGGCATTGAGGTTATAAGCAGCCTGGAAATAGCAAGGGTAAATATACCGGTTGCAATACTTATTTGGCTTATGATTTATCCCATGATGCTCCAGGTTGATTTTGGAAGTATTAAGAAGATAGGTAAGAAGCCGAAAGGAGTGGCGTGGACTCTTGTAATCAACTGGCTGATAAAACCTTTTACCATGGCGTTTTTTGCATGGATCTTTTTCTCCAAAATTTTTGCAGCTTTTATTGATCCTGCTCTTGCCGGCGAGTATATTGCAGGGGCAATAATCCTGGGTGCCGCACCCTGTACGGCAATGGTATTTGTATGGTCTTATCTTACAGACGGTGATCCCAACTACACCCTTGTGCAGGTGTCGGTTAACGACCTTATAATACTTGTTGCATTTATTCCTATTGTCGGGTTGCTTCTTGGAATTACGGATGTAATAATCCCTTATGACACACTGGTTGCCAGCGTGGTAATATTTGTTGTAGTGCCGCTTGTTGCGGGGGTAATAACCCAGCGGATTTTGTTACAGACAAAAGGGAAAGAGTGGTTCAAAAATGAATTCCTTCCAAAGCTTAAGCCGGTTAGTATAATAGCACTTCTTATTACACTTGTTCTTTTGTTTGCATTCCAGGGGCAGAATATTATCAATAACCCCCTTATTATCCTGCTTGCCGCCGTTCCGCTGGTTATTCAGACATATTTTATATTCTTTATTGCCTGGTTCGGCGGGAAAAAACTGAAATTACCTCATCAGGTGTGTGCACCTGCAGCAATGATAGGGGCAAGTAATTTCTTCGAGCTGGCTGTTGCCGTTGCAATTGCCCTTTTCGGCCTGCAGTCGCCCGCAGCCTTGGTTACCGTTGTGGGAGTGCTTGTTGAGGTGCCCGTAATGCTTTCACTGGTTGCTTTTGCCAACAGGAAAAGGTATTGAACTATTACAATCTGGATTGACTACTCACCCTTAGGAGGAGCTCCTATCCAGCCGTTAACCCGGAATGTGTATATTTTTTCCACCGGTCCGGTTGGAGTATCCTCCTCGTTCCTGTAAATTTTTTCAACAGAAATTGGTATTGTAAGCGGTATTTCACCGGTGCCGGCAGCTATTTCTTGCAGCAGGCTGAAATCAACGCTAACCATGTCATATCCCGAAACTTCTTCATAACCGTACTCATCTTCTGTCTGCGATTCCCTGTCAAGTCCCACAACATTATCTCCATATGAAAACCCAAACCCGTTCATGCAATCCGGATTTGCGCACTCAAGCATTTCTGCATCCAGTTCAACAGGAGACATTTGTATTGCAATACGCCCCTTTTCTGCCGGCTTTGCCGTTAATCCAAGAGTTCCCGGAAAAATACCTGCAGGAATATTTCTTGTCTCCTTCCCAATAACCAGGGATTGACCGTCCATGCACGGGTGAGACTGGATCACACTGAGGCCTGTTACCTGGGGTGTCCTGTCTGACCCGTCCCTTCCCGGAATTGCCATATACTGGTAGCCGGTGCCTGTTTTAAAACGGTTGAACATATAAAATCCGTAATGCGTGAAGGCAATTTCGGTAGAAATATGTACCCTTGACGGAGGGTCACCAGCCAGGAAATATTCCTCATGAGTAGCTGTAACATCAAGATAGACCCATACTTCTGCCTGCTCCTGTGATGTTCCTTCAGTGCTGAATATGATAAAGGATAATACAAACAGCACTGCCGGTGAAACAAT
>PUMT01000145.1 GCA_003551495.1 Bacteroidota bacterium | reverse complement strand
TGCTAGGTAGTCTGTCGAAATAATCCTCTCTGACGGTCAACTTAATCCCATCCACGTCCGTTACATAACAGTGGCGATCGGATGGCATATCAAAAGAATGATGCGCTAAATCTCTCCGCTCATAGGTCTTATTTCGGAAGGGAGTGCTGTTCACATAGGGGTAACCTTGAAAACAGATGTCAGTACCCAAACAATGGTTGGCCCCACCCCCCAAAACCGTAACATGCTCGATTGTTCCGATTCTTAATATCTCCACAGGCCAGTCCGTATTGCCCGGAGTGAGAAGGATGGGAATGTCAAAACTACGTATGTACTTCAGAAGAAAACTGTTTACAAAAGCGCGTTGCTCACTGACATTATGGGTATATTTCAGCAAATCCCCTCCAAGAACCAAAATGTCGGCTGCCACCGAGTTAACCAGAGATAGTAGAGCCATATAGAGTTCTCGATCCGAGTGCAGATCACTTGTATAAACAACTCTGATGAAAAGAACCTCCCCTCGCTAATCTTCAGCCAACTCAGACACGTAATTGCGTATAACTTCCGAAGCTCATAAGTCGGGGCGGTTGCCCTTGACAAATAAATTTAGGTGGCACTTAGCGGAATTGGAAATCTCATGCTATAAGTCTTACAGTTTCCCAAATGCCTATGAAATGTCTGTACTTAAATATTCTATTGCACTCTTTATATCTTCAGCTATCATTGTCCGTTTACTCTTCTCTATATTATAGCTAGCACCTGTTTGCGTGTATGAAGGATAAAATCTAATCCCATCATGTATATATTCTTGATTGCGGATCTTATAGGTTGAACCTGCAGGAATTACCCTGACTCCAAATTTACGCTTGAATATATAGTTAACTGCTTTGATCGCAAAATCTCCCATACACATGATTACTTTAACATTCTCAAACATTTCAATCTCTTTCTCCAGGGTAAAACTACAATTCTTAATTGTGTCTGCCGAAACTAAATAATCCTTTTTTGTGCATTTAATAGCAGTTGTTAAATAAATCCCTTTTCCAATAAATTCACTTGGATACTTAATTTCAAAACCAGCATCTGCAAAAGCCATTTGTGTTGTTTGAAAAAATGAAGCACTAACCCCACTGTAGAAATAATCCTGAATATCTCCTGGTAATGCTTCTGAAATCATAATCAATTTTACATCTTTAGCATTACCTTCTACCTCCGGACAAAATGCTTCAAGGTTGACATCCTTACATGTCTTTTGACAAAATTGATCAGTAACATTGATCAACACTAATCATCCTTTCTTTCCAGCGTTTCTGAAATACAGACATGGAAGCTGAACAACACCAATACCATACCTTCAAACAATTTCTCAGAATAATCAATATATTTTTTATTAAAGTTATTTTTTGCTTTCAGCTAAATGAAGTTGATAATTAACGGATTATACTCCTTGTTATTCCAAAATGAGGTATGTGATCAATTTTCAACTATAATCCTTGATAAGCTATCCGAATTTCCGCAACCACTCCATAATGATCACTTTCACAATATCCGGATTGCTCGTCAATATTTTTACCAAAAAGTGAAAAACTTTTTAGCAGGGGAGGAGATTTTGGATAAGTATCTCTTATATAGATCCGGTCAAGTCTCGAGCTTGTATAAGTAAAATTTTCACCTTTCCACCTGGGATTATTTCTCAAATCCAAAGTATTCTCCGGTTTTGAATGAGTTATATCGGCATAAACTTCTGCTATGTCGTACCAACAAGGATTTGCTTCTGAATTCAATAATGTTCTTTGTCCTGTTAAGTAATGATGAACACTTGAACTCTCTAAGCAATTAAAGTCACCAGCTAAAATAGCATAATCAGTATCTATTTCATCAATCTTCTTCAGTATATTGACAATATACTGCTCTTTCTGGGCCATACTGTCCCATGGTAAATGTACATTAGCCACAACAAATGTATTATTTTCACATTCACAGGTAATTAAAATTGCACAATTTGTATGCCTCTTTGTCAATATTGGGTACTTGCTCAATACAACCAGGCCGTCATATTCGTCGTCCAAAATATGGCAATAGCTATCTTTGAACTCACTGGTATGGAAGGGCCATGTCAAGACCCCTCGCAATCTTTTTTGAAGAGTTTTTTTCACCTATCGTTGATCGAGTACATGAGCTATCTCGACGATGGATCAACCTGGTATTCGCGGATTCTCGCATGATCATTGATCCGCCGGGAGCTATCCCGATCTAAAGTCGTGCGTAAGGGTCTTTGCCTTGCACATAGTGAGTTCGGGAATACTCCAATCGTTGCTCATATGCTCGGTCAAACCATGTTTTTTGTAATCACCTCATCTTGCAATTTTTTTGCCAAAATGTCTAATTAGCGCTCTTCAACTATCATCAGCAGATTTTATATTTTCATTTTTTTCTTGTCTCTGTATTAGAACATTACGAATATAAACATGTTTAATGCCTTTATGCCACTCCGTCACTCTGTTTCCCATATTTCACTTCTTGCCCAATAGCCCAGATAAAACCCAACAACTCTCTGCCTACTGCAGTAATAGCTTTTTGCTTTGTTTTTCCCCGGCCCACCATCCTTCGATATTTTAAGTTTAGCCTGTGTTGTGCCTTCCAGGAAATCTGCTTTACCTCTTCGCTAACATGTTTTTGTCTTTTCCCCAGGTTTACACCAACTGCTGGCCGGTGCCTATAATGCCAGGCTGCTTCAACAATTACTCTTCTGAGATGACTGTTTCCACATTTGGTAATGGAGCCCCGCTTTGTCGTGCCTCCGCTGGAATCCTCACTGGGGATCAATCCGGCATAAGACATCAGTTGTTGAGGCTTATCAAATCGTGTTAAATCACCTACTTCCGCAATAATTGTTGCTGCAGATACTAAGGCAATTCCTCTCAAACCCTGAAGTGCAGCAATGATGGCTTGATGTGTTTCGCCTTCGGAACTCTGGACTTGGATCTCCTTTTCAAATCTTTCCACCCGTCCCTCACACTCTCGTATGGCATTAAGATGTTCTGTTAAAACTATTTGTTGGATTTCATTATCGAGTTTAAGTCCTTGAAGCCATTGCTTATGTTTTACCCCCCAGTTTCGTGCCCCTTCGGGTGAACGAACTCCTAAGCGTAGTAAAAACTTTAAGAGACGTTGTCTATTCCTGTGGAGATCTTCTTTTGCACTATGCCTTGCCCTTACCAAATCTCGCATGGCTTCATGATCTATATCTGGAACCCATACAGGGGTAAGGTCTCCATTCCGAAAATGACGGGCTAACTTTTCTGCATCTCGTCGGTCTGTTTTAATCCGGTCTCCCGGTTTTGAGGGCACCAGCCCAGGTGCAACAACAACACCAGTATGTCCCAAAGAAGAGATCTGCCTTTGTAGCCCATATCCACAGGGACCTGCTTCATAACAAAATAATAGTGTAGCACCCTTTGCCTCCAGCTTTTTGACAAGCTTTGTTATGGCCATGGATTCATTCATTATGATACCTAAACTCTCGACATCACGGCTGTTCGCCTTTGCATAAGCTATTGCTATCGTTTCCTTATGCACATCCAGCCCAACAAATATGGTATTATTCATGTACGGGTCGCCTCCTCGCGTGTAGCTCTTTTCCTGTTATTATAGCAGGTCTAACCTACGGTGCGCGAGTGGGGTCGGCCCTTCCATTATATCTAAGTCTTTGGTCTGGTCTGATTTGTTACCACAAGAAGAACATAACTGGGAGCTAGCATAATTTGATGGAGCT
>PUMT01000068.1 GCA_003551495.1 Bacteroidota bacterium | reverse complement strand
CGGGCCAACGGGCTGCTCACCACCCGCCGGGACGGAACGATCCCCGAACGAGTGCCCGATGACGCGCTCTTCGAGTTTTACCGGACGGTGGTGGACCGTTTCTTCGACGACGAACGACTACTGGCCGAGGCACAGCAAATCGACCGCAAACTTGGCCAGGCGGCCGGGCCCGACACACTGTTGTGCGGAGCCGACCAGGCTGGAGGGCGGATTGACCCGAGCGGCATGCTATACCCCTGCGTCGAGTTGCACAGCCCCATCGCTGACCTGAAGGAGATATCCTTCGGGCAGGCGTGGGAAACGAGAGCAACCGTTGGCTGCACGTACCGGCTCAAGGACTACCCGACGTGCGGGTCGTGCCGGTATTTCTGGGTGTGCAATACTTGTCCTGGTGCGTTTCAGGCCGAGACCGGCCGGTGGGGCACTGAGGCGACAGAATACTGCCGAAACACCATTCTCCGCGTCGCTGCCGTACAGGAATGTGCGGAAAGGCGGCTGGGTATCAGACAGAAGGAAGAATGTCCGCTGGACAAAGGGGTGTCGATAACGCCAGCGGACAGTCGGTTGGAATAAGGTCATGATCTCACACTGGCCACTGGAGGCACAAAATGAATGACAATGTGCCGCATCGTACCACCAAAGTGTTGGAGAAGGACGTGGACGGCGAGCTCATCATCATCAACGCAAAGACCAACGAGCTTGTCTCATTGTCCGACTCGGCAAGGGCTATCTGGGAGCTGATAGACGACCGCCGCACCGTAGGCGATATCGTCGAACGCCTGTGCACCGATTACGGCGTCAGTCCCGACGATCCTGTCGAAGACGACGAACCGCCGGAGACCGAGGGCGAGGTTCTCGCCGCACGGACCGGGACGGTAAAGGAAGAAGTGTGTTCCTTTCTCGAACTGTTGGCCGAGAAGGGACTTGTAACCTTTAGCGGGGAGAATAAGGAGGACTGAGTGATGACGGAAATGAAAAAGAAACGCACCGGTTTTCGTCGGCCGTATATGGTCGTCGAAAAGATATTCGAACGCGTGGCGCTGTCCTGTGACAAATGGGACATGAATTGCAGGGGGCCAACAGGTATAGGTACTGATAAATCGTGACCGCCGCGAGGTAAGGGCCTTCCTATGACAAATGACATCGGTACGGCCATAGCCGGCGCCGTTCGAAACACCGCCGACGACTTCGCGGCCTGCCGCGTTCGACGGTTTCAGTTCGGCGAGGTGGCCTGCGAGGTACGGCTCCCGACGGGAACCGACGGGTTCGGACCCGGCTGGGAATTGTTCGAATCGGACGGGCAGCCGGCGTTCGTCGCCAACGTCATCGCAGAGCCGGCCGTCGGACCCATCGCGGAATCGGGAGTCAACGCACTCATCCCGCCCGGCGACGAGAAGCCGACCCGCTCGTTCTGGACCAACGGGGCCGGATATATCGTCGGGCGACGGGTGGTCGCGCAGTACGATCCGACCGAACACCGCATAGACATCCTCGTGCCCGGACCCGAGCACGTCAGTGCCGCCGCCGTCGCCGTCCGGTTCGCCCTGGCCGTCGAGCTGGCCGAACAGGGCGGGTTCTTCCTGCACTGTGCCGGACTGGTCGACAAGGGGGCGGCATATCTGTTTTTCGGGCCGTCTGATAGCGGCAAGAGTACCATGGCCGAACTCGCCGACGCCGACGCCGTGCTCTCCGACGAGGCAGTTATCGTGAAGAAGAATGGTTCTGACTGGACCGCCTACGGTACACCATTCTCCGGTATGCTCGAAGTCGGCGAAAACACGGCCGCTCCGCTCGCCGCGTTCGTCAAGCTGACAAAAGCGGATGCGGGCGAGCCAATGGATTGCGTGCGAATGACAGGCCGGCGGGCAACCCAGGAGCTGCTCCGCTCGGTCATCGCTCTGGACGATGGACCTGACGCAAAGGCCCGGGCCGCAGCGAACGCGCTCGAAGCCGCTGCCGACGTGCCCGTCTATGATTTCACATTCTTCCCCGTGCCCGAGGCATGGCCGCTCGTACTCTCACACCTGGACAGGGAGTTCTGACAATGACCGACAGCCCGGACATCCTCTGGGGCGAAGAAATTCTCCGGGCCGGACACGTGCTTCGGCTCGATGGGATCGGGACCAGCATGGAGCCCGCAATACCCGCCGGAGCCACACTCATCATTCACCCCGCACACGCCGACGACGTGGCACTCGGCGACGTAGTCGTGTTCCGGCGCGACTCGACCCTCGTCGCACATCGGCTCATCGGCCGGCGGCGCGAGGGCGGGCGGCTCATCATGAAAACGAAGGGAGACATACTGCCGGGCCCGGACGCACCGGTGGCCGCCGAGCGGATCATAGGCCGCGTTGTTGCTACTGAACACGACGGTCGCCGGAGACGGTTCGACACCTGCCGCAGTCGGCTGACCGGCCTCGTCACCGCTCATGCATTGCCCCTGCTGCGAAACGTCCGCGCAAGACTGCGGCCAGGAAGCGATCAACTTTGTACCACCGAACGCTGAGCGGAATCAGACAAACTTCGGGGACGCCTAGCACCCTCCGCAAATGAAATACCGGATCGCAAACATACTCGTCCTCGTCCACTGCGCACTCTGCGATTAAATGCTGACCGGACAGATAACAATCACCAACGACGAACCGAAGACGACCGGACACACCTCGCAGCCGCTCCGGCCGCTCACCACCGAGGAACCGCTCTCCGCGGATCCGGTCGTCGCGACCGAACGACCCGAACAGGAGCTGCTGCTCTGCTGCGTCCGCCCGGAACAGGACGGCCGGACCAGGCGGCGGATCGGACAGCTTGCTGCAGGACGAATAGATTGGCCGTTGCTGGCCACGTTTGCCGTACGGAACGGCGTGGCGGCAATGACATACCGCCGTCTGTACGACCTGTGTCCGGACTTTGTGCCCGAACCGATACTCAAGGAACTCAAGCGCGACTACCGGACCAACGCCGCCCGGAATCTTTACCTTGCCGCAGAACTGCGGCAGCTCTTCCAGAAACTCGACGCGGCAGGTGTTTCCGCTCTACCCTACAAAGGTCCCGTGCTGGGTGACACCCTGTACGGCGATATCGCTCTGAGGAAAACGACCGACCTCGATATCATCGTCCGCAAAAAAGATGTCGCGCGGGCCAGCGCGGAGCTTCTTGCCGCTGGGTATCAGCCCGAGTCCGAATTGCCCGACCCACACGAGACCCCTTTTGCAGAACATGACCGGTTCAAGCATCATTACAAAGGAACGTGGGTCGAGTTGCATTGGCGAATTGGAACCAAATATTCGGGTGACCCGGCGGAATTGCCGGAACTCTGGTCACGCTCTCAGCGTATTTCCTGGCGAGATACCAGCATTATTGTCCCAAGTCCCGAGTCCCAGCTTTGGTTGCTTATGGTCCATGGTAACCAGCATTGTTTCGCCGAACTTGCCTGGGTAAACGATGTAGCCAAATTAATCTGGTCTGAACCAGATCTCGACTGGTCAGAGGTTGCCGACCAGTTTCGCCGTGGAAGTCGGAGGCGATTCGCTCTGGGGCTGATACTTGCCGCCGAATTGCTCGGTGCGCATGTGCCGCAGGATTTGCTCGACATGGCGGGGAATGACCGCCAGGCGGTCCAACTCGCGGACGAGGCGAAACGACGTATGCTTTGTCCGGACTCTCGCGAGCCCGGCTACGTAGAATGTTTCAGTTTCCACCTCAGGGTTCGGAGCCGGGTGCGGGACAAGGCACGATACCTGGCAGGTCTGGCTCGT
>PUMT01000079.1 GCA_003551495.1 Bacteroidota bacterium | reverse complement strand
GGACAGATACTGCCGGTAGGAGGAATTAAGGAAAAAATACTGGCGGCAAAAAGAGCCGGTATATCGGAAATAATACTTTCCGGGGAAAACAGGAAAGACCTTGAAAAAATAAATGAACTTTATCTGAAAGGACTCAATTTCCATTTTATTAACACTATCCTTGAAGCTCTTGAAATTGCTTTTCCGGATAGTGATTAAATATTCCCTGCCGGATTATTTTATCATTATAACCGAAGAAGGGTTGTCAATTTTAAATGTAAACGACTCGGTCAGATAAAGTACCACTTCTTTCGCCGTATGTGATTCATAACCAATAGATATGTCCTGTCCGAGGACAAGCCTCAGCTCATCGGCATTTTGAGGAACAAGAAATGCTTCGGTTATAAAAAGGCTGGGAATAATGTTGCCCCCGATTATTTTTTCTATTTGTTTTTTCAGGGGATAACCGTTGGCAATTGCTGATATCTTTTTCCACAGGGGTAGTCCGGCAACCATAGTATAGGGGCCGTTTACCGCTTCCTGTACCAGCCTGGTTACACCTTCCGAAACAACTTCCGGCAGTTCTGTAATATTTTCAGGCAGATTAAGACTGTTATTAATGTTTATACCGGATAATCCTTTTATTGAAGCTTTTTCCAATCCGTAAAAAATGGTTTCTTCCTCGAATCTGGCAAGCTTTTTTGCAGCAACTGCCAGAGGATCAAAATCAGCATCTGATGAACCCCTGGAGATATTGTCCAGCTCCCAGATATTAAGTGAAAATGAAATCCTTGGCTCAATAAGGGGCTGAACTTTGTGGATTCCGTAAATAACACCATCTTTTTTCTGACCTGAAGGGATATCCAGCCTTCCTTCAGGAAGTGCTGCATAATCCCATCCTTTTGGGTCTTCAACTTTCAGGAATTTTCTGGCTACCAGATATGTCTCCAGAAATCTTTTGGCTTCGCTATTTATTTGTTTCCAGGCTTCCGTTGAAACAGGGGCCAGCTCTTTTTTCAATATATTCATATTTATTCGGGTTTTATTTTCTCATTTTACCTATTCCAAGACCTGATGGGTCTGACTGATCTTCATCCTGCGAATCTTGTTGTTCTTTTTCATCACTGAAGAGATAAAGGCGCAACTGCTCGTCCCATGGAGGCATATTTTTTCTTAGCCATTCAATTGCCATACATGCATGCTCGATTTCCTCATCTCTGTTGTGGGCAAGTATTTCCCTGAGCTTGTCATCAGAGCATGTTACTACGCGCTGGTGATACCAGTCAATTGCCTCAACCTCCTCTTTAAGGCTTTTAAGTGCACGGGAAAAATCCCTTGCTTCCGGGGTAAGTTCATTTACAGGTTCGTGATAATCAGCCATACCAGAATAGTTTTATTGGGGTTTCAATTAATTATATTTAATTTCTTTAAATACTAAATATTTGTTCCAGGGTACCGGGCATAAACCTTCCGGTACTGTATATGACATTTAATTTTAAAATAATGACATAAAGAATGTTGCTTTTTTTATAAATGAAACAATATATTGCTTACTTTGTTCAACAATTTGACCTATGGATATAATTTCTTTTACAGGACTATTTCTGTTTTTTTCACTTCTGGTCTTCTTGTTTCATAAGGTGTTTAAAAGGAACGGGAGAATGGTTCGCCGGACAATCCTGTTATTGTTTGCCGGGTTGCTTGCAATAAAATTAATAATGGAGGTATCAGGTTTGCAATTGATCAGGACGGCAGACAGTGATATTATGTTAAAAAAAGAGATGATTGATGAACCCGGACTGCTGATGAGAAAATACAATGTGATTTTTTCAAAAGCCGGTTTTGATTTTGGTTTTGTTGGCAATGAGCAATTACCCACAGAAATAAGTATTGTAACAATCTTTGCCGGCACAAACGTTAAAGTACCTCCAAATATTCCATTCAGGGTGGAGGCAGAAGGGGCTTTTGCAATGAACAGGATGCCTCCCGGCAATTTATCATCATTCGGGAGGATCTATTATGAAAGTTGTGAATTCGATCCCGGCAGGCCTTACCTGACAATACGCCTGTCAACCGTACTGGGAACTGCATCCGTCAGCTACAGCAATAATCCATAACTGCCAGGTAATGAAGCAGGTTAGTCCTGTAAGGGTCATGAACCAGGTTTGTGAAGAGCTAACTAAGTTTCAGCATAAATTTTTAACGGCTTCTATTTCTCAAAAATTTTTTTAATCTTGCCCGTGTGTAAAAGACGAAAAAATATCTCGTTCATTTGAAAAAAATTCAGGAGAGGCTATGAAAAAAACAGCAGTTTTCCCGGGATCATTTGACCCCTTTACGGTTGGCCATGAGTCAATTGTGCGTCGTGCACTTCCCATGTTCGATGAGATATACATTAGCATAGGTTATAATTCAGAAAAAAAAAGTTTCTTCCCGCTTGATCAGCGGCTTAATTGGATCAGGAAAATTTTCAGTGATGAGACCAGAATTCATGTTGAATCATTCAGCGGACTGACAATTGATTATTGCAGGAAAGTGGGCGCGAAATATATTTTGAGAGGTTTGCGAACTTCAGCTGATTTTGAGTTTGAACGAGCTATAGCCCAGCTAAACAAGTCGATGTATCCTGAAATCGAATCTGTATTTCTGCTTACAGTTCCGGAGCATACACCAATAAATTCCACAATTGTAAGGGAAGTTATACGCCATGGAGGAGACGCTTCAAAGTTTGTGCCTGCTGCAATAGATCTCAGTGGCTATATTAAAAAGAAAGAGATATAAGAAAAAGCAGGGAGAGGTTCTTTAACTATTTTCAGGATTGCGTAAGATAAAATATCTGCAAATTAAATCATTTTAAAAAAAATCTTTCAGCATCCTGCTTCATCAAGTAGGTCTATTATCGATCCGTAGGTGTTTTGTCTTGCCATATTTAATTCCCTGGTGCCGGCCCAAATAACTTTTGAGATAAATTCTCCAGTTTGTGGACTGGGAGGTTCATTACCGGGGTACTCCATCCGGTACCAGTAAGTTTTTTTCAGGTGGGGAGTATTTTTTAAAAAGTAGGTGTGGTAGGTGCATTGCAGCCTACTCTTTATTTTTACTCCTGAAATACCACACTCTTCTTCAACTTCGCGTATAGCAGCACTTTCCGGTGTTTCACCCGGTTCAATTTTCCCTTTCGGCAAGTCCCATTTATCAAAACGGTTAATAAAAAGCAACTGTCCCCTGCTGTTGAATACCATTCCTCCTGCCGCCTCAATAAAACGGAAACAGGAAATAAAGTTTCTTTTAAGCTCTTCAAGGTTATTGTGGTAAATAAAAAGGTTGTTTATTTTATTTATTGCAAGAAATATCAGAAGAAGTTCCTTGAGCTCATCTTTGCCGTTGAATTTATAGAACAGTCCGTAATTTTCCTGAAAAGACTTCAGGAAGTCACTTGTCAGATATACTTTTCTTTCGTTGAAAAAAACTTTATACATTTGCGTTATGCATCAAACAGAAAAAACTATTGCCCAACATTTACTGCAAATAAAAGCAATAAAATTGGATTCAGCAAGTTCTTTCCGATGGGCATCCGGATGGGACTCGCCTATTTATTGCGACAGCAGAAAGATACTTTCCTATCCGGTGGTTAGAAATCTTGTAAGGGATGCTTTCTGCGAAAAGATAAGGAAAGTGTTTCCGGAGGTTCAGGCCATAGCCGGGGTCGCTACCGGAGCAATTGCCCACGGCGCCCTGGTAGCTGACCGTCTAGAGCTGCCTTTTGTTTACGTTCGCTCATCTGCAAAGGAGCACGGACTTGGCAATATTATTGAAGGAGAAGTTAGTCACTGCAAAAATTTTGTGGTAATAGAAGATCTTATTTCAACCGGGAATAGTAGTCTAAAAGCAGTTAATGCTCTCCGTGAAAAGGGATGTGAGGTTATTGGGCTTGCAGCAATATTTTCTTACAACTTCAGTAGAGCTGAAGAGAATTTTCGCAGAGCAAACTGCAGATATTTTACACTGACCAATTACAATCACCTGATGGATCTGGCCCTGGAAAATGAAATGTTCACTTCTTCACAGATAAAGGTTCTGAGGCAATGGCAGGAAGATCCCGCAGGCTGGAAACCCCCGCATAAATATGAAAATGACCAAAGTTGAAAGCAAACCCGCATTCATTAAAAAAAACAGGGAAGATATTTACCGGTTCCTTTCCGAACCTGCTAACCTGGAAAAGATCATACCGGCTGGCAAGATTGAACATTTTACCACCGACGGAGATACTTTAAGTTTCGGTCTCGATGCAATAGGCGAACTAAATGTGCGCCTATCTGAAAAGAATCCTTTTGAGACACTTGTATTTGAGTCGGAAGGGAAAGCCCCTTTCAGTTTTTTGCTGCAAATACGGCTTGAAAGTATACATCCTGCTGAAACTGAGATGAAACTTGAAGTAATGGCGGGTTTAAATCCTGTTATGAAGACAATGATAGGTGGTTACCTGCAGAAAGGGTTGGACAGGGCTGCAGAAGAACTTACCGTTGCACTTGAACAACATGTTTAGAAACAATGAAGCTGCTCAAGGCAAAAAGGATATCTCTTTAAAATCGAATTCCAGTATTTTGTTATCTGCAGTTTCTATTAGCAGATGACCGAAATCATCAACACCTATGATCCTTCCTTCTAAAATTTTTCCTCCTTTATCGAAACGGTGCAATTTGTTCAGACGGTAAAGATTTTCAGTATAATTGTTTTTTATAACTGATAACTCCCCCTTTTCAAGCTGAAAATACCAGTGTTCTATTTTTAGGCATAGCAGCTCAAGGCATTGATCAAGATTGTACTCAATACCGGTTAATATTTTTAGCGAAACAGGATTGGGAGCATTGCTCCTGAATACTTCCTGGTTTATGTTAATGCCGATTCCAGCAAAAGAGTACTCTATACCGGAACTGTTCAGGATATTTTCAATAAGAATACCTGCAATTTTTCGATTGCCGGAATATATATCGTTTGGCCATTTAATCGATATTTCGTCGCGGTATAATTTCAGAAAGTCGAATATGCCGAGTGATATAACCATGGAAAGCCAAAACTGCCTTTGAACAGGCAGGAAGTCAGGTTTTAATATTATGGTAAATGTAAGGTTCCTGCTTTTCTCACTTTCCCAGGAGTTGTCTCTGTGCCCCCTGCCGGCTGTCTGTTCTTTCGCCATCACTACCGTCCCGCTTTCGGGAGACTCTTTTTTTACAAACTGCATGGCATACCTGTTTGTTGAACCGGTTGTTTCCAGTTTATGCAGTTTCCTTCCAATCAAACTAGTGTTCATTTGCTTGCAATAGGCTGATTAAATAAACGTTTAATATTTGGGAACAAAGCAGTTTAAATAAGCTGTTTTTTTGTTGCATCCTGCATTTCCAAACGGCTTTGCGGGATGTCAGACTTGGATTTCATAGACCTTGTAAAATTGTACATTAATTTGTAAAAGCCAAAAAATTTAAAATTTCATTAACTTTGTAAACATTAAAATAAATTGATGGGAAAAGACATTGTTTCAACAGAAATACTACTGGAACAAATTATTGAAGGGATAAAAAATGTTAAGGGCAGGGAAATAGTGAATATTGACCTTTCTAAACTGGAACACTCCATATGCCGGCATTTTGTGGTTTGCCACGGTGACTCCAATACCCAGGTATCTGCCATTGCCGATTCCGTTGAAAGGAGATTAAAAGACAGGCTTTCCGTCAGGGCTTACCGTAAGGAGGGATATGAAAATTCACAATGGATACTGATGGATTACGGTCATATACTGGTTCACATATTTCAGAAGCCCTACAGGGATTTCTACAGGCTCGAGGAATTGTGGGGGGATGGAAAGTTAAGCAGGATCCCCTGCGAGGTTTAAAATATTTTATCAAGATGTTAGATTCCAAACAGAATAAAAAAGGAACACCCCCCAGGGGGCAGGCTCAGGGAGACAAAGGCGGGGATGAGAACAACAATAAGCGTCCGAGGTTCAGCATTTACTGGATATACGGTTTAATTGCAATAACCTTCATACTTATACAACTGTTCAGTGTTGGGCAAAAACCGAAGGAGATAAATTATCTTGAGTTTCAACGCGATATGCTTAGACAGCATCATGTTGAAAAGGTTGTTGTAGTAAACCAGGAGACAGCACGTATCTATATAAAAGAAGAAATTATAGATGCCGGCGAATATGATTACCTGTTTGACCAGGGCCTTAGTTCCCCTGCCCGTGAAGGGCCTCACTTCTTTTTTAATATCGGTTCTGTTGAAATATTCGAGCAGAGGCTTAAGGAAGCACAACAGGATTTTGAAGAGGATGAGCGTGTTGTTGTTTCATACATAACCGAACGTGACATGTTCGGGGATATGCTTGGCTGGATGATCCCGATTATTATTCTTGTGGCGATATGGATCTTTATTTTCAGACGAATGAGTGGAGCTGCCGGCGGCGGTGGGCCCGGAGGGATATTTAATGTCGGAAAGGCTAAGGCTAAGATGTTTGACAGGGAATCAAATGTAAAAGTCGATTTCAAGGATGTAGCGGGCCTTGAGGAAGCAAAGATGGAAGTAAAGGAAATAGTTGATTTCCTGAAAATGCCATCAAAATACACCCAGCTGGGAGGGAAAATACCCAAGGGAGTTCTTCTGGTAGGACCTCCGGGAACGGGGAAGACTCTTCTTGCAAAAGCTGTGGCGGGAGAGGCAAATGTCCCCTTCTTTTCGATTTCAGGATCGGACTTTGTTGAGATGTTTGTAGGTGTGGGAGCTTCAAGGGTTCGCGACCTGTTTAAACAGGCAAAGGAAAAAGCTCCCTGCATAGTTTTTATAGACGAAATAGATGCAGTTGGCCGGGCGAGGGGTAAGAATCCCGGCATGGGTGGCGGAGCAAACGATGAAAGAGAGAACACCCTCAACCAGTTGCTAACTGAAATGGATGGTTTTGAAGCTAATCTGGGCGTTATTATACTGGCAGCCACCAACAGGGCGGATGTGCTTGACCGCGCACTGCTCCGTGCAGGAAGGTTTGACAGGCAGATCCAGGTCGAACTGCCGGATCTGAATGAGCGCAAAGAGATATTCTCTGTTCACCTTAAACCGTTAAAAATAGATAAATCGCTACAAATAGAGTTTCTTGCAAAGCAAACACCCGGTTTTTCCGGTGCGGATATTGCCAATGTATGCAACGAGGCTGCGCTTATTGCTGCCAGAAAGGACAAAAAGGTTGTGGAACGGCAGGACTTTCTGGATGCAATTGACAGGATAATTGGCGGACTTGAACGAAAGAACAAGTTGATCTCAGTATCTGAAAAACGGACTATTGCGTACCATGAGGCCGGGCACGCTACCGTAAGCTGGCTCCTCGAACATGCAAGTCCGCTTGTCAAGGTTACAATAGTCCCCAGGGGTAAAGCACTCGGAGCAGCATGGTATCTGCCGGAGGAGCGTCAGATTACTACCACTGAACAGATGTTTGACGAAATGTGTGTAACACTTGGCGGCAGGGCTTCTGAAGAGATCAATTTCGGAAAAGTTTCCACAGGCGCCCTTAACGATCTGGAGCGTATCACTAAACAAGCCTACGCAATGGTAACCTATTTCGGCATGAGTACGAAAATAGGCAATATTAGTTTCTATGATTCTACAGGTCAGAATGAGTACGCCTTTTCCAAACCCTACAGTGAAAAAACTGCCGAACTGATAGATGAGGAGGTGACACAAATCGTTCAGAGTTCATATGAGCGAGCCAAAAAATTGCTTGTTAAACATAAGAAAGGACTTGTTCAGCTTTCAGAACTACTTTTGGAAAAGGAGGTGATATTCAGTGAGGACCTTGAAAAAATCTTCGGGGAAAGAACTTTCGTAAAAGAGGAGAAGAAAGTTTTAATCAGTGGCCAACCTTCACGTGAAGCTGAAAAGAAGAAGGTTGCCGGTAGCAGGGGAAGGGAAAAGCAAGAGGAAACTCAGAAAAGCAAAGAGGAAGCAAGAGTTGCCTCCGGCAGTATGGGAAAGAAGAAAAACAGCTAATTCAGGGACTTTAATTAATACCGGGAATTTTTTTATGGAAAAGGATGAAAATTGGGTAATGGTTTATTCTTCAGGACAGCAGCATCTGGTTGAACTTGCAAAACAAATGCTGGCTGACAACAATATTGAATCGGTGATAGTGAACCAGCAGGATTCCCTTTTTCACCACACTCACGGCAATGTCGAACTTCATGTGCTCAAACGTGACGAGAAAAAAGCATTAATGTTAATTAAAGAGTTTTCAAGTTGACCATTTTTCTTAAACGGACTGTAACCGGACTTGTTTATTTGTTGCTTTTGTTTGGATCCCTGTTTGGTGGCGAGGTGACATTCGGACTGTTTTTTCTTTTGGTTACTTTTGCCTCCATGAGGGAGTTTTATAAGCTTACCGCCAAAAATGGCATATATCCTCAAACCATAAATGGGATTTTGGCGGGTATGATAATTTTTGTTGTGACATTTTTGTTTTTTTCCGGCCACGTTTCAGTAAAAATACTTTTTTTAATTCCTCTTCTATTCCCTGGTATTTTAATAACTGAGCTTTTCAGGGTCAGGAAGCATCCTGTTCAGAATGCCGGGTTAACTTTTCTGGGAATTATCTATATTGCAGTCCCCCTTTCTTTAATGAATACTGTTGCTTTTAGTACAGCACCAGGAGGGATAGTGTATATACCCGAATTACTGGCAGGTATTTGCATCCTGATAATAGTGAATGATACGGTTGCCTACCTTGTTGGAGTGCCTTTCGGGAGACACAAACTGATGGAACGAATCTCGCCAAAAAAATCGTGGGAAGGTGTTTTTGGAGGGGTTGCCGCAACAATGATAGCAGGGGTTTTTATATCCGGTTTTTTCCCTGTTTTGACCGGGCGTGACTGGATGGTTATGGCCGGGATTGTGGCTGTCTTCGGTACGCTTGGAGATCTGGCCGAGTCAATGTTCAAAAGGAATATGGATATCAAGGACTCAGGATCAGTGCTTCCGGGACACGGGGGTATCCTTGACAGGATAGATGCCTTTCTTTTCGTAGTGCCTGTGGCAGTTTTTTACTTTTACATTTCCGGTTTAAATTATTCTATGTTATGAAGATACACAAGGAGGGTTATGGTGTTTTAAAAGTTCTTTTTATACTGCTGTTGTTGTTTAATGTAGCAGTATGGGCAATTGCCGGCAGCAACGGTGTTTTTATCATTTTTGCCGTATTCTTATCCGTCCTGTTCCTGCTCTTTGCAACATGGTTTTTCAGGAAACCCAACAGGGCTGTTCCCCCACCTGACAACCGTCTTGTCTTTGCGCCTGCTGACGGAAAAATAGTATCTGCCGAAGAGACTCATGAACCGGAATACTTCAATGATAAGCGCCTCAAGGTTTCAATATTTATGTCTCCCCTTAATGTCCATATTAACCTTTATCCTGTAAGCGGCACTGTTAAATATTACAAATATCATCCGGGCAGGTATATTGTAGCATGGCATCCAAAATCCTCTGAGAAGAACGAAAGTTCAACGCTTGTAATTGAAGTTGCAGGGAAAACAGAAATTATGGTAAGACAGATTGCCGGGGCAATTGCAAGGCGAATAGTCACTTATGCAGAAACCGGTGTGCCTGTTGTTCAATGTCATGAAATGGGGTTTATTAAGTTCGGCTCAAGGGTTGACCTCTATTTACCTCTTGATGCCAGACTTCAGGTTGGTATTGGACAGAAAGTTTACGGGAAAAAGACAGTGCTTGCAACTCTGTAAATGTTCTTAAACAAGGGAGTGCCATTTTTTAAATTCCTTATTAAACATGTATGTAAATCATTGATGTTTATGGGGCACTTAACCATTTGACCGGATCAGAACAATTTATCTGTTTACCTGTTTACTATATAATTTTGTTTTGCATAAGAACAAATATTTGTATTTTAACCAAAAAACAAAATTGATTTGTAATTCACAGTTTTATAATTAAAAAAAGTAAAAAAATGAGCAGCCAAAAAATACTTGATGTAACAAAAGATGTGAAATGGATTGGTATAAGGGATTATGACATTGTAACTTTTGATATTGTAATGGAAACGAGGTACGGTACTACCTACAACTCCTATTTTATTGATGCCGACAGGAAAACCGTTGTCGAAACTGCAAAAGCAACATTTTTCGACGAATATATCGAAAAAGTGAAGCAAGTAACTGATCCGGCAGATATTGAATATATTGTGCTGAACCATACCGAACCCGATCATTCCGGCTCACTGGAAGGGCTTCTCGGACTGGCGCCCAATGCTACTGTTGTGGGAAGCGGGAATGCGATACGTTACCTGGAAGATATTGTCGGTAAACCATTTAAAAGTCTTAAAGTAAAAGACGGTGATACGCTTGACCTTGGAAATAAAACACTCCGGTTTATAGGTGCTCCCAACCTTCACTGGCCCGATTCGATTTACACTTACCTGGAGGAGGAGAGGGTGTTGTTTACATGCGATTCATTTGGTGCCCATTACTGTACAGAAGAAATGTTTGACGACCTTGTTGACAATTATGACGAATCATTCAAATATTATTTTGATGTAATACTGAAACCTTACAGCAGATTCATGCTGAAGGCGATAGAAAAGATCAGGCCTCTTTCAATAGATGTGATTGCAACAGGCCACGGACCGGTTTTGAGGAGCAACTGGAAAAAATATGTCGATCTTTCAGAAAAGTATGCAAATGAATACCTGTCGCAAACATCAGGTGACAATCCCTGTGTTTTGATAACATATATTTCTGCATATGGCTATACGAAGCGTATGGCAGAACATATTGCTGGTGGCATAAGGGAAGCTGACAGGAACATAGAGGTTGAGCTTGCAGATATTGAAAAAATGCCAATGGGGGAGTTGGATTCAAAGCTGGTTCGAACAAATGCCCTGCTTGTGGGCTCCCCTACAATTAACCAAAACACCCTGCTTCCGGTGTATAAGCTGTTGTCACTGATCAATCCATTACGCGACAGGGGCAAGCTGGCAGCTACTTTTGGGTCTTACGGATGGAGCGGTGAAGCACCAGGCATTATTGAAGACAATCTCCGCAACCTGAAACTTAAAATAGCCGGTGAACGGCTGGCTTTGAAATTTTACCCGGGCGGCGAAAAGGCTGAGGAACTCAAATCTTTTGGAAATAGTTTTGCAATGGAGCTTGCAGAAAACAACGGTAAGGCCGCTACATAAAAAACATTGCCACTCCCAGAAATGCTAAAAAGGCACCTGCAATTTCAACAGGCGTCACTTTTTCCCTGAATATAACCACAGCCGGCAAAATTATAAGTACGGGAACAAGTGACATTATGGTCGCAGCTATTCCGGATGCAGTATATTTTACGGCCACCAGTGAAAAGGAAGCTCCCAGGAAAGGACCGAAAAATGCACCCAATGTCAACCATGACATACCGGATCTGTTTCTGAGGGCAGGGATCAGCCTGTTCCATCTTTTCAGCATTGAAAAGATTAATGCAAACCCAAAAAAACCTGTTATCATGCGGATCTGGTTTGCCTGGAATGGATTGTAATCCTCCATTCCATACTTGCTCAGTACCAGTCCGGTAGCCTGTCCGGCAGCCCCCCCCAGGGCAAGTAAAATACCTGCAACAGGGTAAGAGAATTTATAATTATTCCTCCTTTTTTTCGGTGAAGTGCCAGGGGTTTTTTCAACAACCCCGTTTCTTTCCCTTTTTATGATAACCATTGCAATACCTGACAGGGTAATAGCCATCCCTGCAATGCTTCCGGCATCAAGAGTTTCGCCAAGTATCAGCCACCCAATAACTGCTGCGAGAGGAGGTGAAAGTGACATTATAAGCATTGAAACCCTTGCTCCAACAACAACATAAGCCCTGAAAAGGAACAGGTCGCCCAGTACAAAACCGACAAAACCTGACACCGAAAGCCATATCCAGTTATGAAGCGATGCACCTGCAGGGAAAAATTGGCCGCGTGTTATAAAAGAAAGTGCCCCGATAAAAACAAAAGCCATAAACAAACGTATAAGGTTTACGGTAAGTGAGCCTATTTTTTTTCCGGCTGACTCAAATGCAATTGCAGTTACAGTCCAGAAAAAAGCTGTAAGAAGTGCTGCCAGTTCTCCTGCGTATGGGATTGTCATATTTTAAAAAATAAATCACAAAGGTAGTAACTGGAATTATTATTTTGCAGCCATATATAACAGTTTTTGCATTAAGAGGTGCCAAAACTTTTTTTTGGGACAACATTTGCCTTATATTGTTTATTTTTGTCAAGTAGTGTGAATTAAACTCTTCAAGGGCATGCAAAACAAAATATTAAAATATTTTCTTATCTCCCTAAGCGTTCTGTTTGTCGGGTTGGTGCTCTGGTATTTCCGTGCCCTTATCTCTTATATTCTTATCAGTGCAGTTCTGTCGCTTATCGGTCGCCCTGTGATAGACTTGCTGGATAAGCTGAAATATAAAAAATTCAAAATTCCAAAGGCTATCAGTGCCCTTTTCACTGTATTTCTGTTATGGGGTTTGCTGATAATGTTCTTCAGGATTTTTATACCTCTTCTGGCAGGTCAGGCCAGTGAACTGGCCAATATAAATGCGGAAAGCTTTATAGCCAGTCTTGAAGAACCCATACAAAACATTGAAGCTGTGCTGCACCGCCTTGAACTTGATGCTTTCAGGGATATAAGCATAAAAGATTTTATTGCCGAAAGGCTTAATGCGCTTTTCGATATCACTATGTTCAGCGGTATAATAAGCAGTATTACAACTATGCTTGGAAATATATTCATTGCTGCTTTTTCAATTTCTTTTATCACATTTTTCTTCCTGAAAGATGAACGGCTTTTTGTTGAAGGGATATTGATTTTTGTCCCTTCAAAGGAGGAAGAGAAGGTAAGGCACGTACTCTCTTCAATAAAAAGGTTGCTCATGAGGTATTTTATCGGGATAATCCTGCAGATAACGGGAGTAATTATACTAATAACCATTGGGATGACTATTGTGGGACTGGGATTTGAAAATTCACTTGTTATTGGGTTATTTACAGGAGTCTTCAATGTGATACCCTATATAGGACCGGTAATAGGAGCAGTAATAGGTCTTTTCCTCGGAATAGTAACAAATCTGGATTTGAGCTTTTACGACCAGATGCTTCCTATGCTCATTTATATGCTTATTGTTTTTATTGCCGTACAGCAGGTTGACAACCTGGTATTCCAGCCACTAATTTATGGCACCAGCGTGTATGCGCATCCCCTTGAAATCTTCATTGTACTGATGATGGGTGGTTACATTGCAGGTTTCCTTGGAATGCTCCTGGCAATACCCACCTATACTGTGATAAGGGTAATTGCAAAAGAGTTTTTCCATCAGTTTAAACTGGTTAAACGGTTAACAGAGAATCTTTGACATGTGACAAATGTGTACTGTGTCCGATCTGACCGGCCGCAGCAGGTTTTGAAAACATAGCAGATTCAACAGGGATAATAAAATAAACTTAAGATATTATGATAATCCGGTTTTTTTTGATCTCTATTTTTGGGTTACTTTTTTTGCCCGTTTTTTCGCAGGTAGATGCCTCTTTTGAAATTGACACCATGTCGGTTTCATCTTTAGAAGTGTTATTCCAAAGTCTGTATGAGGAAGAAGACACTCTTGATTATGAATTTTTCTGGGATTTTGGCGACGGCAACACTGCCGGCAAACCATCGGTTCTTCACCGTTACGAAAGTGAGGGGACTTATTTTGTAACTTTAACAGTTACAAGAAAAGAAGATATGCTCACTCACACCCACAGCCAGGAGGTAGAAGTTGAAGACAGTTTCCGTGTACCCAATGTTTTTACACCTGATGGTGACGGGATAAACGATATGTTTATTGTTAAATCGAATGGTGTTACCCCTCTTTCAATTACCGTATTTGACCGTTCGGGATCGGTAGTATTTAAAAAAACTGCCACTGTGATCTCATGGGACGGCAGGACTCCCTCAGGAAGACTTGTACAGCCCGGGGTTTATTACTATATAATCCGCTCTGATGTTGAAATGTATAATAAAACCGGATTTTTCCATATTTTTTATGGCCGCGAAGTTCGTTAATATTTTGAGCTGGACACTATCTTTGTTTAGTCAATTATTACATGACGTTCATCAAAATATACAAACCCTTGTAAATATTTTTCGTAAGTATATTATGAATTTCCTAAATTTGATTTGGGATGGGACACCCTGTTTATAATTTGTGCCATTAATAAAGACCAGTATTGAAGAAATAATATAAAAATTTTTAGTATGATTAAAAAAGTATCGATACT
This sequence comes from Bacteroidota bacterium, assembly GCA_003551495.1. Lineage (GTDB taxonomy): Bacteria > Bacteroidota > Bacteroidia > Bacteroidales > PUMT01 > PUMT01. Next base: position 2,013 of record PUMT01000079.1, on the reverse strand, counting down.
GTTGATCGCTGCCGGTATTATTGCAGTGGTTTTTACAGCGTGTGAGAAAGATCCCCTGGAAGCACGAAAAGACAAAGAGGGGATGATCATTAACAATGACCTCTCCCGACTGAGCAGAAGAGTTCAAAATGCATCACCTGACCATGTGATGCCTGTTTATTCCATACCTGCATCTCCGGGTGATCTTAAAACCAAAAACCTCATGCAGAAAGAGGTTTCAAGCAACTATGTCCTGAAATTAAGGGCTGAAGTGTCACCTCCAACCTACGAAGGGAAAACACTTCAGGCATCCCACATTAAGATCGTGGGTAACTATGCATATGTTACATATAACACCCAGGGAGACGAGTATCTTGGAGGAGTTGATATATTCGACGTAAGTGATATTTCAAACCCAACCCTTATTTCAAATGCAGTTTTTACCGGGAAGGATGTCAGCTCCATAGATATTATCCCGAAAGGTGCCGGCAAGGAACATTTTGTTTACCTTGCGGGAGCTGAGGATATTTATGTGAACACTGATATTTCAAGCCCTGCGCTAATTGAAAGGTATCAGCTTAATGAGTCGAATCAGTTCAAACACATCGATGAGCCAAGGCAGATAACGGATATTGAAAGTTATGCAGGCACAGATGTGAAGTTTTTCGACAACAATATTTTTGCCACTTCCGGTTCTGCCGGGGGTCTGACTGTACTGAACGCCGGAATGGGAATACTGAAATACATGGAATTTCCGTACGCCAGATCGGTTGATGCAGACGATGATAAGCTTGTAATGTTTTGCGGCATGGGAGAGGGCTTATATGTGTGGGACAGGAATGATGACTATCTTTCAGAAGGCTATACACCCAGTCATATTGAAACCGGCGGTGCAAGCATTCCGGTATCAAAATCAATGGTTCGTTTAAAGGATAATTTTGCATTCGTTGCACTTGGAGATGACGGTATGAAAATGTTCGATATCGAAAGTGGTGATATGATAGACTATATTCCAAGGCCTGCAGTTCCTGAGAATGGGGATTTTGATGAAAACGACTTTGTGACCAACGGCGTTTCGGTTAATGTAAGCGAGTATATGGATGATGCTGATATAATACTTGTTGCCAACGGTGGTGCCGGTGTTTACGTTGCACAGCTTACTGAAGATAATGAAATTGCACTGGTGGGTTCCATGAGATTTGAGCAAGGCTCATCTGCAAACTTTGTGGAAGCTCAGGACAACAAGGTTTTTGTTGCCACAGGAAAAGGCGGGTTGAAAATTCTGGAAATAGTACACTATGATCCGGGTGAAGGGAATTATCCCGTGGATCCGGTAGAACCGGAACCGACTGTTCCCTGTGAAACCCTTTATGAAAAACTTGTTGCAATGTTTCCCGAAGGGAAAAGTATTCACAAAGGTGAGCACGCAGACCTTATAGGAGTGGATCTTCCCGGAACGATCAGGCTTACCGAAAGGGCACCTGTTTATATCTCCTTTGTCCATAACGGGGCAGGATGGGATAATTCTTTCGGGTACTACCATTATGATGCCACTAATCCTCCTTCATCTCCCGAAGAACTCGAGTTGAACATATTGCTGCCGGATGCAAAATACCATGAAGACCATAAACTCCAGTCCGGCGACCGTTTCAGGCTGGGTGGACCGACTGTTGAGTTCAATGAGAACACCGTGATAGGTTTCTTTATAGTTGCAAAAGGATGGGATCGCGGACAGGGTAAAATGGTGAAAGGCATACATACGGTTTACACCGATCAGGAGTTCAACAAGGACGGAATGCAGAAACACGTTCTTTTTATTGAAGAGGAGTGCCAGGATATAGTTTTGGCATTTGAGGATATGATATCTTCTTCAAGTGATGAGGATTTCAATGATATGATGTTCGTTGTTTCAAACGGGGATGATGAGTTTGGAGTTCAAACCAATTATGCAATTGATACAACCGGATTGCCTGTCAAGTAAAAGGTTTTGATTATATAACAGGAAGAGCCCTCTGTCAGAAGGGCTCTTTTTAT
>PUMT01000227.1 GCA_003551495.1 Bacteroidota bacterium | reverse complement strand
GCTATTTTTTTACCAGAACTTCCGATCAACTTCGTATGATGGCCGGTTACGGGGTTTGAGTTTGGCGGGTTTGCCGCTGCCCTGGGACTGCTGGCCGAGAGAGAAACCGCCCAGGAGATTGTTGCTGAGGGCAAACGGATCGGGGCGTTTCTCCTGGACGTGTGCAGTCTGTTTCCCTTTACCTTTTTTCGCCTTCTTTATTACCGGCTCGGCGATTGCCTGCTGATGAGCTTTGGCTTTGGCAGCGGCGGCTGTATGTGCTGCTACAGCTGCCCCGGAGATGGCTTTCACTACGGGCTGGGCACGGGCGGCCAGCCTGCCGGCAGCTGCTGCTGCACCAATTGGCGGCATCTTCTTTGCTTTCTCAATCTCATCCTGTCGCCGTTTCTCGGCGAGTTTTCGGGCGGCTGCGACGTCGTCCTTGCCAGCATCATAACTGGCCCTGATTCTGTGGAGTATTCCCATCATGATCACCTCATTTTGTGGAGTAGTTCGTCCAGACTATAGGTTCCTATTTTTCGTTTCTGTTTTACATCGACGACCTCTACCTCGATTTTGTGGAGCTGGTCGAGATCCACGAAGCTGCCGCCCAGGAGGGTGGTTGCCGGGCCTGGGCGGGGGCGGATGCGGCCGATGAACTGCGATACATTACCGCCGATACAGGGCGGTGTGGTTTTGGGTCTGATCTTTGGAGTCATATCTATGTCCTCCCGAGGAGCGCTTTGGCCAGGATACCGCCACCGGCGAAGGCCATCGTGATCGTCATGATCATCACGATCTCCGGGTTATCGACGAACGCTGCGGCCAGTAGTGCCCCTGTGAGGACTCCAGCAACAAACGGCATCGTGGTCTCCTGAGTATACAGATATAGTCCGGTGATGAACGTGCACCAGAATATCAGATAGGTGTAGGCGCCCATGACCTGTGTCAGGGGGAGCAGGAGGGAGTGGATCAAGCCGTGGATGTCGATGAAGTCTGCGGACAGATCGAGCCAGTAGCTGGTATAGTATCCGGTCTCCGGATCCCAGGCGAACGACCAGTCCGCGTCCTGCCAGCGGATAGTTGATGTGTTGTTTGCCATTCATAGCACCTCCTTGAGCGGTTTGGCGGCGATGAGCTGGAACACGAATATCCCATACACCATCCAGACCGACGCGGTGATGACATAGAGTAGCACTCCGGTGATCCCGATCATCGTCATAAGTTGTGGGATCAGGGTGAGGGGGCCGAGGATGAGATCGAGGAATGTGTTTAGTGCGAGCAGGATCTCGGTGATGCCGAGGCCTAAGATCCCGCCACCGGCGGTATCCTGGGCGGCTAATGCGGTATCGATGATTTCATCCCCCAGCGTGTAATCCAGCGCGGAGTTGAATGGATCGATGGATTTGAATATTGTGAACACTGCGTTCACACAAAAGATCCAGACTGCGAGAGTGAGCGATCGTGCCATATTATTCAGCCCCCGTCCGGCCAAAGAGGCCGATGAATGCCCAGACTATGCCCAGGGCGATGATGGTCGGGGGGAGAGGGAGCCAGCCGAACAATACCATGGCTCCACAGAACATGCTGACGATGACTGCACCCTGGGGGCCTGAGATCCAGCTGAAGAGGCCGGCGATGAAGAGGATCGCGACGAAGAAGATCCCGCCGGCTGCCAGGGTATCTATCTCTGCGGGGAGTGGGATGAGATCGCCAGGTTTGCCGGTCATCTGCACCCAGGTGTTGGCAAACGACGGGCTGCCGGTGACGGTCAGGCCGATCCGGTATGAGGTGTTGTGCCAGTCTCCGACGGCATATGAATCCACGACGGGGAATGTGGTATAGGTCTCGTTTTTGACGACGGTATTGTCTGCTCCACGGGTGATGATAAACCGGGCTGAGCTGGCTGACCGGGTGCCCTCGTCGAACGAATACCAGATGGTGCCGGTGTCTTTGTCATAGTATGATTCGTACTGGGCGCCTTTCCGGAGCGGGGTGTCGCCGGGGATATAGATCTGGTGATCGGTTTTTGTGGGGTAGACCTGGAGGGTTTTCGTGTATCCGTGTTCTGGGACGCGGATCCGGTAATAGTGGCCCGGCAGGAGTTCCCCTGATACTTTGGAGTCGTCGTCTGTTGTCAGTGTGAGATAATCGTCGAATCCGGTGCCTGTGGTGCCGCCGTGATCTATATGGATGGTTGTGCCGGGGATTGGGCGCCAGGCGTGGAAGATGTTGAAGGTGTGCCACGCCTCTGTCCCTTCTATGTCGATGTCGGCGGTATAATAGAGCTGGACGAGCCCGGCGGTATCGCCGACGACTGAGTATTCACCGCGCCATGTCATAGCCAGAGCAGTGATCGGATCGCTGGCCGGGGAGTCATAATGGACATACCACTGGGATGCTGAGTCTTTGCTGAAGACGTAGAATTTACCGTCGTCACCTGCGCCGATTGCCCAGAGGGCGTTTTTGGTGGCTATTGCGACGTTCCGGATACTGCCGCCGGCGGTATAGGTGCCGACCCGTTCACCGGCTGCCTGGTAGATGTCGATGTAGTTTCCGCGTGCCTCGATGGTGAAATGACCTTCGTTTGTAATCCGGATATCGTTGCCGGTGCCCGTCTGTGATGCGGCGTAGACGTAATCTGAGTATCCTGCCCCAACATTTACTTTGGCGAGCGCGATCCCGCTGGATGTGAGGATCCCGGTGTAATCGCCGGTGGGCGGGATGTCGATTCGGATGATGGTGCCGGTAACAGTCTGGGACTGTGAGACGAGGTTATCTGCGTGGTTTGGGATGTCGATGGTGGTGGTCTCGGTGTGATCTGTCCAGCTCCGGGTGAGGTTTGTGAGTTTTGTCAGTGATGTTCCCTCGCCCCGGAGGAGATAGATACCATCGGGATCCAGCTGGACGTCCGTCCAGGTGCCTGTGTATGCCCGGGGGATGCCGTTGATCCAGAGTGTATAGCCGCCATCGTCCAGGACGGTGTAGCGGGTGGCGTCGGTTGAGATTGAGACGCGGGATACGGTTGATGCGTGGCTCTGGGTATGGATAATGGTGCCATCGGTGCCGTCGATGAGTGATGAGCTGTTGCCGTGTCCGGCGATGATGGCGGATGCGTCCGGCGTCATCCTGATATCGGTTGCGAATGTGGAGAGAGACTGGTTCCAGAGATAATCTCCGTCGGTGTTGAGCATGGTGAGGATGCCGGTGTCGTCTGCGACCAGGATGCGGGCGCCATACTCGTCTGCCAGAGTGTGGGTGATCTCGTTGCCGGTGCCGATGTCTTTTGACCAGGTGATACCGGGATCTGTCTGGCGTGGATCGTCAGTTGTGATGGGTGAGTGCCGACGACCAATGATAATATTTGATCGGATGAGTTCGGCGGATGTATGTTGGTTCGAGATATTGAGCTTAATATCAAAGACAAAGATACCAGGATCAGTGATAGTATACGTGATATTTGAGGTGTTGCCAACCTGCGTCCATTCCGTGGCACCATTCTCCCGGTATGACCATTGCCATGTATTAATGCCGGATAAGGGAGGGGTGCTGTTGTCGGTGAACGTCACAGAAAAAGGCACCGATCCGATTTGCGGGGTGGCCGAAAAATCGGCCACCATTCCTTCGAATTTCGTTTCTCCGATGAACTCAAGGCGCGCGCCAATATTACGAGAGGAAGACGACGTCGTGCCCCTCGAATACAAATAACCGAGCCCCGCCAGCCGAGCAGTACTCCAAGAGCCCCCCGCAAAGAGAATTGTCGGTGTATTGTGTGGGTGATGACTCCAAAAATAATCTGCGCCATATGTTGATTCGCCCTCTCCTGATACAGAGGATGGAATCATCAGAGGTTGAAGGAGTGATTCGCTTTCGAGAGATTT
>PUMT01000040.1 GCA_003551495.1 Bacteroidota bacterium | reverse complement strand
GGGATGTGGAAACGGAGGCATGGCAGGGCTATTTAGGCACTCGCAAACGAAAGGGCGAGCCCCGGATAAGCCGTGCCTAACCCTGCCGCGTCACATCTCGACTCGACTAAACATTTCAAAACCGAGAAAAATAAGCTGCCAAATCCTTCTTGCCGACACTTGAAAACGACATCGCCTTCGCAGTACATTCTGTCATATCGGGAACCTCGCTTTTTGGTTAAAAGTTGCCGTCTAAACAACTATTATACCGAGGTTAGGTTCCCGTACAACTTAATCCTTTTGAAAGTTTATGAAATATCCGGGCCAGGTAGGTTACAGTGGTTCCCTGAGCAGATAACCCGGAGATATCAGATGCTGCCTGCTGTAGTGCTTCCTGGTTCCGTCCGGTTATCAGGAGATGAAAACCCTCCTGGACAGGAGTCTTGGCTACGGCAGGTCCTATCCCTCTGGGTCCCCGGTAACAACTGCTCACTTCTGTTCCATGGTTAAGCTCCTTTGCTACAGAGAGGAGCCAGTACGGCACAATAGGGGTTTTTATTCCACAGTGAACAGTGAATTACCTGCATTCCATGGTGAGTCCGAACACCTGGGCTATCAGCTCCAGGGCTGGTCTCTGATCACCCTGAAGGATGAGCTGGTGGTGTGAGCCGATCTCCTTCATCAGTCTGTGCCCGTCCTTGACCTTTACCATGGCGCCGTTGCGGCAGTCAGAGCCAGGATACTGCACATATCCTGTCAGTGTGCCCTGGATTACCATAAGGCGCTTCATGGATGGATCAAGCTTAACCATGGTGACCGCTCCTGTGGGAAAGCGCACATCCAGGGCATGGGCATTTTTGTCGACTATGCCCAATACCGGCGGCCGGGCGTTCCAATGGCTGCAGAAGCTCTGGGGAGCTAATCCGAAGTAGCCGCAGTGGGCCAGAAGCACGTAGTTTTCCGGTTCATCCAGAATCTCCGGGAAATTGGGAATTCCCTCATGCTTCAGGGCGGCCATCCCCATCAGCACAGGATAGATGTTGGTCATCAAGAGCGGCACCTGAAGGGAGTGGTAGAGCAGATATTTCAGTGCCAGTGAGAGGGTGTCCCCCTCACAAGACCATAGTATGCCAAAGCGCTCAAAAAAAAGATTCCAGGCAATGCAGGGAGTAGAGGATGAAAAATGTGATTCATTGAGGCAGTTGGCTCCGATACCGCCGACATCGCTGCGGGAGCCCAGGGTCTTCCTGACGGCCAGATAGTACTTGGCTGCAGCAATCTTAGCTTCCTGGGAGAGCCGGGGATCCATGGGGAAATCCCAGGTTCCGACTTCCTTCAAAGCCTCCTCGTGGGGGATCGACTGTTCGACGCTGCCCAAAGCCTTCAGGCTCTGCCGTTGAATGGTAGGGCCGAGCTGTTTTTTCAGATCTTCGGTGCATTCCTCTTTCCACCAGTAGAAGGACTTAAAGATTGCCGGCTGAAACCCCTCCCCGGGATTATCCTGGAATATTAGGAAGGTTGTGTCCTTCATGGTTCGCCGCACTGCAAGGCTCCTGCAGACTATTCGAGTCTGATCTCCATGATAGGGTGCGAGTACTGATATCTCCTTATTCTGCAGGTATCCTATGATTTCCCAGTCCCACATGGAGATTGTCATAAACTCTGAGGTGAGAATGAGTATGGGAACCGGTATTTCATCAAAAAGCCGACTGCTCTCATATGCTTCGCCGAGAATTTCTGGAAATACAACGGCATCGGCCTTTTCATCAATCGGATCGCCAAGGGCTGACGGGGCAAGAAGTTCTACACAGTCAGAGAGGCTGCTGCGTATCCTTTCTGTCTGCAGTGAGAATGCGTCTGTGGCATCCCGCTTAAAATACACAGGGACAAGCTTTGCCTTCACGGGGTCCCTCCTTAAGAAGTAAAACTTTTTAGGTTACTGTACCACATCGTATGTAATGTGATGAAAGGCTGTCTCATCCCAAAAGGTAAAAAGTTGAGATTAAAAAGAACTTCTCAAAACATTATACCACGGAGCTGGCAGCCTTCATAGATATTCAGTGAACCACGTTATCCACTGTTGCTATGATACTCGATTCTGATCTTTTCTTTCAATAAAGTGTATTTCCAGCGTCAAATGGCCCAAAAAACTTTTTTTGCCGTTTATTTGACAGGTAAGGGTAGATTTGTTAAGATGTTGTATGTTTTATTGGAAGATCAAAACCGAGTATTATAAAGAAAGGTAAATCCTCAGTGAACCCCGTATGTATACACACTTGCCTCTCGCAGAGACGCGGAGAACGCAAAGGATACAGGAATCGGCGCGCCGGGTCTCACACAAAGACGCTAACCCGCAAAGAACGGCAAAACAATCAGAGTTCGTGGTTCCCTGAATATTTACGAATATTTACGGGAGGATCCATATGAAAGTTGGAATTGATAGTTACTGTTACCACAGACTCCTTGGCGAGGTCTACGATGACCAGAAAGCTCCTTCTAAGCAGATAACTCTGGAATGGTTTATTAAGCGTGCCAGGGAACTCGGGGTGGATGGTGTATCCCTCGAATCCTGTTTTATACCCCGGTTTGATTCCGGATATCTCAGTGAAATCAAGGGCATGCTTGACGAGTACAAGTTGGAACGGGTATATGCATGGGGCCATCCGGATGGACTTGAGGGAGGATACAACGAGGCTGCCTATGATCAGATGATTGAGCATATGGATTATGCAGAGGCCATCGGTGCAGATGTGATGCGGGTCTGCGGAGCCAGCTTAATGTTCCGGTTCCGTGACCATGAGTGGATGATAGATACGTTGTCCCGGATGTTCACCAATGCCATGCCCTATGCTGAGGCAAAGGGATTGAAGATTGCAAATGAAAACCATATTGACTTCAATGCCGACGAAATGCTGAGGATCATCCATCAGGTGAATTCTCCTTCCTATGGAATTAATTTTGATACAGGAAATTTTATGCGGGTTTTGGATGACCCTATTTCTGGAATGGAGAAGCTGGCAAAATACACCTTTTCCACACACGTGAAGGACCTGCAGGTGCAAGCCAACCTGACGCCGGATAACTGGCATTTCTTTGCCTGCACTCCTACTGGAAAGGGATTAGTTGATAACCTTCAGCTGGCCAAACTGCTGAAGGCGGTTGACTATCAGGGGTTTTTAGCCATGGAGATTGACTACCTCCATGAAGATTACCGAAATAACTGGAGCGATGATGATGAAGACCGAGCAGTGGAGCAGAGCGTCGCTGAGCTGAAACGGATTGCTGCAGAGGTTGGATAGACAGGGGGAATCAAAGGAGTTCTAAAGCATATGAAAACATTAAATATCGGTATGATAGGCTATAAGTTTATGGGCAAAGCCCATAGCAGTGCCTGGATGAAGGCACCCCTCTTTTTCGATGTAGGGGCCAGGCCGGTGCTGAAGGTCGTCTGCGGCCGGCACGAAGGCAACTTGCGGGAGTTTGCCCAGCGCTGGGGCTGGGAAGAGACTGAGACGGATTGGAAGAAGGTCATAGAGCGGGATGACATAGATGTAATTGACATATCCGTTCCCCAGCATCTTCACTACGATATCGCCATGGCGGCGCTCAAGGCCGGAAAGCACGTTTTCTGCGAGAAGCCCCTGGCCATGACGGCAGAACAAGCCAGAAAGCTGTGCGAAGAGGCGAAAAAGCATCCAGAGCTGGTGCATTATTTGAATCACAACTACCGTCGCTGTCCGGCGGTGCAGCTTGCCAGGCGCATGATAGATGAAGGAAAAATCGGAAAAATCTTTCACTGGAGGGGAGCATACCTGCAGGATTGGATAATTGATCCTGATTTCCCCCTTACCTGGCACCTGCAGGCTGATAAAGCCGGCATGGGCCCCCAGGG
>PUMT01000054.1 GCA_003551495.1 Bacteroidota bacterium | reverse complement strand
TCATGTTGTAGCGGCAAAGGCATTTTCTTCTGATCTGAGTGACGGTCAGGTAATTGAGACTGTCCTTGAAGAAGATATAATTGTAACGATCAACAATGACGGGGTATTTATAAATGATGCCGAAGTAATTGTAGTTGATCTTGAAGCTGAGAATGGTGTTGTTCATGTTATTGATGCTGTTCTTGTCCCTTCCGATTGATCTTTTTTCAGGCGTCATTACAAAGCCCTGCACCAGTGCAGGGCTTTGTTTTTTCCATCCAGGCGTGCATAATTTTAAGCAGAATAAATTTTATGTATATTTGCCTGTCAGTTGAATTTTGGGATCAGCAGGAAACAATATTTAAGGCCTTTTTTGCCGGAGAATTTGTTTTTTCAATAATCCAGTCCGGGTTTGGACCGGATTTCTAAATATTACTTCAGTATCAGCCGGTGTATAAAAGGCCGGTTAATCCGATGAGATCTATTCGTGTTTTTCAGCCCGGAAATGTTGAGGATGAAATAACATAAGATACAAACCGGAAATTATTCCGGAAAATCAAGAGGACGGGAAAATGACGGAACTTCAGAAGATGAAAAGGGAATTGTACCGGGAAACTTCGCTGTGTTACCAGTGCGGGAAATGCTCAAGCGGATGTCCGGTTGTGGAAGAGATGGATATCTTCCCCCATTTGATCATTCATCTTGTCTCACTTGGAATGGAAGATCAGGTTTTAAATAATGAAACTCCCTGGATCTGCGCAAGCTGTTATGCTTGTGCTGTAAAATGCCCAAATGATATTGACATCCCCGGTATTATGAACCGGATTAAGGAAATGGCCAGGGAAAATGGCATTAAGCCCAAAAGGAATGATATTTATAAATTCCATAAGACGTTTACAGAAGATGTTTTAAGAAGAGGCAAAGTCCATGAATTCCGGATTATGATGGAATATAACATGCGACTTGGAAAACCCTTCAAAAATGCCATGCTGGGCCCCAAAATGCTGCTGAAAAACAAGCTGCATTTCAGGCCTCCGAAAGAGGTGAAAGGTTTTAGAAAATGGATAAAAAAATTTAATCAAAAAACTGAAAAATAAACTGAGGAAGCTGTTTCAGCAATAAACCAAAATTGAATGAACATTGATGAAATTGCCATATACCCGGGATGCAGCCTTGAAACCAGTTCTTCTCACTATCTGCAGAGTATCAGGACCGTTTTCAGCGTCCTGCAGATTCCTTTCAGGGAGATAGTGGACTGGAACTGCTGCGGGGCTACATCTGTAAAGTCAATTGATCAGCATCTGAACCTGCTGCTTAGCCATAAAAACCTGGCGCTGGCAGAAAAACAGGGTATCAGGGAACTGGTAGTGCCTTGTGCCTCCTGTTATTTCAGGTTGACTGGAGCCGAATATGAACTGAATAACAATGAAAAACTACTTGAGCAAATAAATAGTGAGAGCGACCTTCCATACAGGGGAGAGGTGAGGGTTAGGAATATACTTGACTTTTTCGTGAATGTTGCCGGACTTGAGCTTATAAAGAAAAATGTAAAGAATCCTCTAAACGGACTGACTGTTGCCTGTTATTACGGATGCCTGAATACCCGGGTTCCGCTGGAAAAAGCATTTGATACACGGGAATATCCCATGAGCATGGATAATATAGTTAAAGCCCTGGGAGCCGGTGTGGTCAACTGGTCTTATAAAACGGATTGCTGCGGTGCCAGCCTCTTTGTTACAGTTGGTTCCATTGCGGAAAAACTGGTGGGTAAAGTGTTAAAGGATGCTTCACTTAGAGGGGTTGATTGTATTACAGTATCATGTCCGATGTGCCAGACAAATCTGGACACTAAACAGGGTTCTGTCAGAAAGAAGTATTCAATTGATCATCCGTTGCCTGTGACTTTTATTACACAGTTGATGGGACTGGCTTTCGGCTGTAGCCCCGGTGATCTGGGATTTGGGAAAAATTTTGTTTCCTTGGGAACAGAATTCAAAGCCCGTTTTTTTAGTAGTAGTTAAAACCAAAAAAGGAACTTAATAAATGCACAATAAGCAAACAGGTTCAGTACTGGTTATAGGAGGCGGCATTGCAGGAATGCAGGCTGCAATTGACAGTGCAGAGGCAGGGTATAAAGTTTACCTGCTGGAAAAAGAGCCTGCAATTGGGGGAAATATGTCCAGGCTTGATAAGACTTTCCCTACGAATGATTGTGCCATGTGTATGATCTCTCCCAAGCTTGTCGAAACAGGCCGCCATCTCAATATAGAAATTATTTCCTATGCGGAACTGGAAAAGCTCGAAGGGGAGGCAGGGAATTTTACTGCTACCATAACCAAAAAAGCCCGTTACGTTGATGAAAACAGATGCAACGGCTGTGGAGAATGTGAACCGGAGTGCCCTGTTGTGAGAAAGGATCAATTTAACGGGGAGCTTTCAAACCGCAAGGCTATTTACCGCTTATATCCCCAGGCAATACCCAATGTTTACACTATTGACAAATCCACCCCTGCAGCTCCATGCAAAAAAACCTGTCCGGCAGGTGTCAACGTACAGGGCTATACCGCCCTTATTGCAAAGGGCAAATTTGTTGAAGCTGTCAACCTTATCAGGGAAAGGATGCCTTTTGCCGGTGTTTGCGGAAGGATATGCCATCACCCCTGTGAAGACAAATGTAACCGGAATGAAATAGATGAACCGGTTTCTGTCCGTAACCTGAAACGTTTTGCGGCAGATTATGAAAAAAAACTTCTTAATGAAGGGAAGCTGCCAGAAAAGCAAAGTATCCTTGAAAATGCGGATATCCCTTTTCATGATGAAAAAGTGGCTGTGATTGGGGGAGGGCCTGCGGGACTGACATGTGCTCATGACCTTGTAAAAAAAGGATACAGGGTGACCCTTTTTGAGGCCGATGACAAGCTGGGAGGTATGATGCGCAGGGGTATACCCGATTACAGACTTCCCAGGGATCACCTCGACTATGAGATCGGATTGATGATTGATGAGGGCATTGAAGTCAAAACGGGTCAGGCACTGGGAAAAGACTTTTCAATCAAGGATCTCAGGCAGCAGGGCTACAAAGCTGTATTTGTTTCACTTGGAGCCCAAAAAGCCAAAGAGATCCCCCTGGAAACAGCCGGTGGGGATGGTTTAATATACGGTCTCTCATTTCTCCGGCAGATAAGCGAAGGTAAAAAACCATCCACCGGGCGCAAAGTAATTGTTATTGGCGGAGGTAATGTTGCAATCGATGTGGCACGTTCTGCTATCCGCTTTGGTCTGGAGGTAACTGTAGTTTACCGCCGTACAAGGGAGGAAATGCCTGCCTATTCATGGGAGATTGAAGAAGCTGTCGAGGAAGGGGTGAAAATAGAGAATTCATGGTCGCCGAATAGGATCATTTTTGAAAATGGAAAGGTTAGCGGACTGAAGGTTGAAAGATGCAGGACAATATATAACGACAAAAGTGAGCGTTCCCTGGAGACAGACCCCGGAATTACAAAAGTTATACCGGCTGATACAGTTATACCGGCAACCGGACAGGAATGTGATCTTTCAGGTCTTGACCCTTCGGTAAAGACCGGTAACGGGTGGATTTGTGCCGACCCTGTGACCCTGGAATGTTCAGAAGAAGGGGTATTTGCGGGAGGCGACATGGTGTCGGGCCCTTCCTCACTTGTGGAATCGGTAGCTATGGGCCACCGGGCTTCTGAATCAATCCAGCGTTACCTGAAAGGGGAAGACCTGAAAAAGGAGAGGGAACCGGTGGACAATCACAACGATTCTGCCGGAATACCTGAAGGTGTTGATGAAACAAAAATTAAGCGCAACACACCCAATATGTTACATCCCGGGGTCAGAAACAGGAATTTTGATGAGGTTGAAAGCACTTTGACTGAAGAAGAAGCAGTAAGAGAAGCTAAAAGATGCCTTCAATGTGCAAGTTGTGCGGAATGTATGGAATGTGTGCGGATATGCAAGGCAGAAGGTGTTATACATGGCCAGGAAAATGAAAAATTGCAGATAAATGTTGGAACTGTTATATCAACCGGGGGATTTGTCCCATTTGATGCTAAAAGGAAACCGGAATATGGTTTCGGCATATATGAAAATGTTGTTACCAGCATACAGTTTGAAAGAATATTAAGTGCTTCAGGCCCTTATGAAGGACGGATAACACGTCCGTCTGACGGCAAAAAGCCAAAAAAAATCGCATGGATACAGTGTGTGGGATCAAGGGATGTCACTCCCACAGGCAGTGATTACTGTTCATCTGTTTGCTGCATGTATGCCCTTAAAGAGGCAATGATTGCCAAAGAACATGATCCGGAACTTCAACCCTATATTTTTTATATAGATATCAGGGCATTTGGTAAAGGTTTTGAAAGCTTTTATAAACAAGCGAGGTACGATTCAGGCGTTAAATTTGTGCGCAGCCAGATCTCTTCAGTGAAAGAGAATCCTGTAACCGGGGATCTGCGGCTAAGTTTTATTGAAGACGGTGCCTATAGAGAAGAGGAGTTTGATATGGTGGTTTTGTCGGTTGGATTACTTGCCAATCCGGCAAATAAAATTCTCAGCGATATCCTCAATATTGAACTGAACAGGTTCGGTTTTTTTATGGAAGGGACCCTTAAACCTCTTATGTCATCCCGAAGGGGTATTTATTTGTGCGGAGCAGGATGCGGACCGGCAGATATTCCGGAGGCTGTTACCCAGGGAAGTTCTGCAGCCGCGCTGAGCAGCGAGATACTGAGGGATGTTCGAAACACCGAAACAGCCGCAAAAAGATATCCTGAAGAAAAGGAAGTAACCGGAGTAACTCCCCGGATAGGGGTATTTATCTGTCATTGCGGTACCAATATAGCATCAGTGGTTGATGTAAAAGCCGTTGCCGGATATGCCAGAAGTTTGCCCGGTGTAGTTTATGCAGAGAATACAATATACAGCTGCTCGCAGGATACGCAAAAGCGCATGAAGGAGCTTATCAGTGAGCACAATCTGAACCGGATAGTGGTTGCTTCCTGTACACCCCGCACCCATGAAGGCCTTTTTCAGGAAACTTTGAGGGAAGGCGGACTCAACAAGTATCTGTTTGAAATGACCGATATAAGGGAGCAGTGTTCCTGGGTGCACCAGAAAGAACCTGAAATGGCAACAGAAAAAGCAAAGGCGCTGGTCAGGGGAAGTGTTGGCAAAGCTTTTTTTCTGGAACCATTGAAGCTTAAGACAATTTATGTCAACAAAAATGCACTGGTTATAGGAGGAGGCATTACCGGGATGGCTGCTTCATTATCCCTTGCCAGACAAGGTTTTAAAGTTCACCTTATTGAAAAGGAGGGTAAGCTGGGTGGCAATATGCATTTTCTGAACAGGGAGATAAGTGGAGAGGACTGGCAACAGTTCTTAAGGGAAAAGATCAGTGAAGTAAACGAGGAGGAATTGATCATTTTGCATCTGAACAAAGGCATCAGGTCGGTCAGCGGTACAATAGGCAATTTTACCACTGCACTGGACGACGATGAAACAGTAATTGAACACGGGGTTGTTATTATTGCAACCGGTGCAAAGGAGTATGAACCGGTGGACTTCATGTACGGCAGGAATAAAAATGTTATTACACAGCGCAGTCTTGAGTTTGAGATTGACAAAAGGGATAAGTTCGGGACTGTTGTAATGATCCAGTGTGTTGGCAGCCGGGATGACGAACACAACTACTGCTCAAGGGTGTGTTGCAGCGAAGCCATAAAAAATGCAATAAACATAAAGGAGAAAGACCCGGATTCAAATGTTTATATCCTTTACAGGGACATCAGGACATACACTATACGCGAACTTTTTTACCAGAAAGCAAGGGAGAAGGGCGTTAAGTTTATCCATTTCCCTGACCGGGAATATCCTGAAGTCAGGGAAAACAAAAATAATCTCAAAGTGAAAGTGAATGATACAGTCCTTAACGGTCATATTACACTGGAGTGCGATCTGCTTGTTTTAAGTGCCGGTATTGAGGCGACAAAAGAATCAAACGGGCAGTTGGCGGAAATGATGAAGCTTCCGCTTGATGAGCATGGGAACTTCATGGAGGCTCACATAAAGCTCCGTCCGGTTGATTTTGCAAATGAAGGTGTATTTGTATGCGGGATGGCACATTCTCCCAAGAATACTGAAGAAAATATAATGCAGGGAGTAGCGGCAGCGGGCAGGGCGGCAACTATTCTATCAAAGGATTGCCTTGAAGTTGGCGGGGTAGTTTCTGTTATTGATCAGGAAAAATGTGCTGCCTGCCTTACGTGTATCAGGGAATGTATATTCAACTCCCCTTTTATTAATGATAAGGGAAAAGCTGAAATTGATCCTGCCGGATGCCAGGGATGCGGAAACTGCGCAGCTGCATGTCCGGCAAATGCCATTCAGTTGCTTACTTTCACCGATGAGCAGGAGTATTCACTGGTTAAAAATATTTTAACAAAAAATGCGGATGCTACTCACGGGATAAAAGTTGAAATTAGTGATCCGGGGATAGAAGGAAGTATTGATCCGGGGATAGAAGAAAATATTGATGCTCCCGGAGACTAAACAATATTTATCAAATGCTGAAAAAAAAACCTAAAATAATTGCTTTTTGTTGTCACTATTGCGCATTTACTGCCGCCGATCTGGCCGGAACAATGCGGTTGCAGTATCCGGCTAATGTAAATATTGTCCGTTTGCCCTGTACCGGCAAAGTGAATGCAAATATGCTTCTGCAGGCTTTTGTAGATGAAGCGGATGGTGTGATGGTGGCAGGTTGTGAGCCAGGGAGCTGCCATTTCCTTGAAGGGAACGTGAGGGCAGTTAAAAGAGTTTCATTTGCAAGGGAGAAGCTCAGTGAGGCAGGTATTAATCCGGAAAGACTTGAAATGTTTCATATACCCGCATCTGAGGGACCTCTTTTTGCAAAATCCGCAAAAGAGTTTACAGAAAAGATCAGTCAGCTTGAGAAAAAAGGGGATGGGGAGGCGGATGAGCCGGACTCAGATGAAACTGGTGTGGAAACGGGTGAAACTGACTCACGTGAAATTGGTGCTGAGAAAGGTGAGCCGGATTAAACTGAATTTTAAACTTGAACAGACAATAAATACGGAGGATAATAAATGATTGTATCTGAGCAGAAACCTTTTGGGCAAATATTTGATTTTGTCAGGGATTACAATAATATCCTGGTTTTGGGATGCGGCACCTGTATGACAGTTTGCATGGCAGGCGGAGAAAATGAGGTTGGCGTGCTTTCCAGACAGTTGAAGCTTGCTGCCAGGCATAATAATCTTAATATGAACATTGATGAGCTGACGATTACACGTCAATGCGACCGGGAGTTTTTTGATGAGAATGCAACTGAAAAGATAAACAGGTCTGATGTGGTTCTGTCACTTGGTTGCGGGGTTGGCGTACAGTATATAGTTGAACTGTTCCCGGAGGTGATCGTGAGGCCGGGGGTTAATACCAGGTTTTATGGGGCTAATATTTCCCAGGGACTATGGTTGGAACGTTGTGCCGGTTGCGGAGAGTGTGTGCTGGACCAGTATGAAGGCATTTGTCCCATAGCCAGATGTGCCAAAAGTCTCATGAACGGCCCCTGCGGCGGCTCTGCGGACGGGATGTGTGAGGTTGACACGGAAAACACAGAATGTGCCGGACAGCTTATATATGAACGGTTTAAAAATCTTAACAAACTTGATGAATTACTGGAGATTAAGCCACCCAAAAACTGGTCAGCCGGAAGGGATGGGGGACCCGGAAGGATTGCAAGGGAAGATATGATGTTTGATGAGTGAAACTATGACCGTCCTGCACCGGGAATAACAAATATATCCTTTTTCAGTTGATAGCTTGAAGTTTAACGGTCATACCTGGAAAATGTAAATTTAAAAAGAGGCATCAATTTATGAATAGGAACAGTGAAGTTTCAGGGAGTAATCTTGAGAGGGTTTTACGTTCGGGGGAATTTGCACTGACTGGTGAACTGGGTCCTCCAAAAAGTGCTGACAGGAACAATGTCATAGAAAAAGCAAAATATCTTAAAGGAAATGTCGATGCAGCCAATATTACAGATAACCAGACGGCAATAGCACGTCTTTCATCAATAGCTTCCGGGGTAATTTGCCTTGAGCAGGGTCTTGAGCCGGTAGTACAGATCACCACACGGGACAGAAACAGGCTGGCCATTCAGAGCGATGTGCTGGGTGCAGCAGCTTTGGGTATAAAAAACATATTGTGTTTAACGGGAGACCATCAGTCGTTTGGAAATCACCCGGATGCTAAAAATGTATTTGACATTGATTCTTTGCAACTTGTAAATATGCTTTATAAAATGCGGGAAGAGAAAATATTTGAATGCGGGGATGTAATCAGGAACGGGAAAAAAGGCCGGGTTGCTGAACCCAGGATATTTATCGGAGCTGCCGCCAATCCGTTTGCTGAACCTTTGGATTACAGGGTTATGCGACTTGAAAAAAAGATCAATGCAGGAGCCGATTTTATACAGACACAGGTTATATACAATATGGAAAGGTTCAGGCAATGGATGCAGGATGTAAGGGAGAAAAAGCTTCACGAAAAGGTGTATATACTTGCAGGTGTCACACCGCTGAAGTCTGCCCGCATGGCAAGATATATGAAAGAAAATGTTTCAGGAATAACATTTACAGAAGATATTATCAGAAGGATGGAAAGAGCTGAAGATCAAAAAACTGAAGGGCGGAAAATTGCCCTTGAGCAGATTGAAGAGTTGAAAAAAATGGAGGGTGTACACGGAGTGCACCTGATGGCAATAGGCGGCGAAAAAAGCGTTCAGGGTATTGCTGAAGAGGCTGGATTGCTCCCCCGGCCTCCTGCCGTTACAGGTTAATCAATTTCCATAATTGTTTTCGATTGCAGGCCGGAAGTGTATATCGACAGGAAAAGCAGGAAAAAGAAAAAAAGTACCGTGAATCATTTTTAGCTATGTTGTTTAAAGACAAACCTTTTTATATTATATTCGTAAACGGATTAAGTAATTACAATTAAATTAAATGACATGAGGAAATTTATTATTTTTTCTGCCTTTGCTTTTGGTTTACTGATTGCTTTTTCAGCATGTGAAAAAGATGATGAAGATACCGGTACAGTGGTTGTGTTAAATGAAACCGGTTATACCATTATTACAGATGTAAGATGGGGTGATATGTCGGTTAATGATGAGAGGCTTGTCAGCGACGGTGACCAGACTACCTATGAGGATGTACCTGCCGGAGAAATCGAAATTTGGGGAAAAGTCGACCAGGAAGGTTATGTATGGGCAAGCTTTGATCACACACTGGAACCCGGACAGAATTACAACTTTACCTGGAACCCTCCGGACAACTAGTTTAGTTCCGTTAATTTCCGGCTCTATTTTTTATAATATAAAATGTGATACAATTTTTCAGAAAATATTTTCTGAAAACGGATATTGTATATATATTGTCTTCTAATTTCATAAGAGCAGATATGAGAACATCAGTTATCTTTCTTATGTTCGCTATTGCCATTATGCATGGTTGCAGCGAACAACAGGAAATTCCGGAAGGCAATGAAGCTCTTCTGGGAATTTTCGGTGGAATGGGGCCGGATGCTACAGTGGACTTCTACAGGCACATTCTTGAACTGACTCCCGCAGAAAAGGATCAGGAGCATATTCCAACGATCATTTTCAGCAATACGGTGGTACCTGACAGGATCGCAGCTATCGAAAAAGGCGGTGGTGAGATTATCCCTTACCTTGAATTCAGCATAAGAAAGCTGGAAAAGGCCGGAGCATCGTTTATTGCTATTCCGTGTAATACTGTTCACTATTTTCACGATGTAATGCAGTCTGCTACAGATATACCGGTTCTTCACCTTATAAGGGAAGCTGCCGGAGAGGTTGTTTCTGCATACCCTGAAGTAAAAAAAGCCGGTTTGCTTGCAACAACTGCAACCATTGAATCGGGGTTGTATCATGAAGAACTGAATGTCAAAGGTATTGAAGTGGTTGTGCCCGATGATGAAATAATTGTCAATAACGTTATGAAAGCTGTGGCAGGCATAAAGGCTGGCACGGACATAATTGCTAACGAGGATCTTCTTGCTGAAGCTGCCCGAAACCTTGAAGAGAAGGGTGCAGAACTGATAATTCTTGGTTGCACTGAGATCCCTATTGCATATAATCCTGACCGTTCCGTTCTGCCATATATCAATCCCACAAGAGTGCTGGCGGAAAGGTCAGTGGAGATGTACCGCTCAATGATGCCTGCCGGGAATTGATATTACAGATGACAGTTATTAAAGAATTAAAGGAGTATTACAACATTGATGTTTCGGAATTGAGGGAACTTCCGGGAGATGTAGATTACCAAAACATCAAATATGAGGTGATCGCAAAGGATGGTGAGAAGTTTATTTTAAAGATATTTCCCGGTAAGGATGAACTGGAACTTGCAAAGGAAGAAACAAGGATTTGCAACACAATTGCACCCATGCTCTCTTTCAGGGTGCCCGTAACTATTCCCTCCAAAAACAACCGGTTTTTTTTCAAGTCTTCGGCAGGGGAAGCAAAACTGCTTAGATATATTGACGGGGAGTTTATAATGAATGTTGAACAGACTCCCGGACTGCTCTACAGGCTGGGTGAAAAAGCCGGTGAGCTTACCTGTTCACTCACCGGGATCAATAGTAACACAATAAAAAGCAGGAGATTATTCTGGGATATACAAAATGCCGGGTTCAGCTATAATAAAATTGATCTTATCAGTGAAAACCCAACCCGCAGTCAGGTGCACTACTTTCTTGACAGATTCAGGGAATTTGTGGAGCCGGAACTTCATTTGCTCAGGCACTCAATAATACACGGTGATCTCAATGACCACAATATCCTGGTAAAGAATGGCAGGGTGGAGGGTTTTATTGACTTTGGCGATTCAACCTTTTCACCGGTTGTTTGCGAGCTTGCTGTAGCCTGTGCCTATATGATGATGAATAAGTCTTTTCCCCTGGAAGAGGTGCTTCCTCTGGTAAGGGGGTATTGCAATACTTTTCCGCTGGAGCGGAAAGAAGCTGAACTTTTGCCCGAATTGATAGCAGCCAGGCTCTGTATATCGCTATGCAATTCTGCGGAAAAAAAACATTCAGGGAGAGAAAGCAATTATGTCCTGATAAGTGAGAAACCGGCGAAGGCGCTGATTGATAAGCTGATCACACTTAATCCTGAAAAGATGAGGGACAGCTTCCTCGGGGCGGCCGGTTTTGAAAAGGGATCCCGTGAAAGAAAAAGGGAATGGATATTTTCTGTCAGACAGGCTAATACGGGAAGTTCACTCAGACTGAATTATGAAATACCTGTTTATATGACCGGTGCGGCCTTTCAATACATGTACGATGAAAAAGGAAATACTCTTTTGGATACATGCAATAATATTCCTCACGTAGGCCACTGCCATCCGGTAGTTTCAGAAGCAATATCCGGGCAGTTAAGGCTGCTCAATACCAATACCAGATATCTGTACGATACCATGGCGGAATATATTGAAAAACTGCTTGGGTATTTTCCGAGGGGACTGGACAGGGTGTTCATGGTTAACTCGGGGAGCGCGGCAACCGATCTGGCGGCGAGGATGGCAAACGCTTGGAGGGGAAGGGAACATATGGCTGTCCTGGAACACGGATATCACGGAAATACATTGACAGCAATCAGTCTCAGCTCCTATAAGTTCGATGGTAAAGGGGGGAGGGGTAAACCGGGAAATATTATAAAACTTCCGCTTCCAAAGCTGTTCAGGGGAAGGCTTGCCAGCGGAGAGGAGTATGCAGAAGAAGCCAGGGATATCCTTGAAGAAGAAAAAGAGAAGGGAAATATTCCTGCTGCACTTTTTGCAGAACCGGTTTCCGGTTGCGGGGGACAGGTGCCGGTTGCCCCGGGGTACTTCAAAAGCCTTCACCCTTATCTGAAAGAGAATGACATACTCACTGTCATCGATGAAGTCCAGACAGGTTTCGGGAGGCCTGGCGGATACTTCTGGGGGTTCGAAAAGCATGGAATAGTACCAGATATAGTGATCCTTGGAAAGCCTATGGGGAATGGATTTCCTGTAGCAGCAGTTGTAACCACAGGTGAGGTGGCCGGGGCTTTCGACACAGGTATGGAATTTTTCAGCTCTTTCGGGGGCAGTACCCTTTCATGCAGGGTTGCAGGAGCAGTGCTGGAAGTACTTGATAAAGAAAATCTTCAGGAGAATGCCAGGAAAGCCGGGGGTTTTTTAAAAGAAGAATTTATGAAGCTGCAGAAGATTCATCCTGTAATTGCAGATGTAAGGGGAGAGGGGCTTTTCCTGGGAGTTGAGCTGGAGGATGAGGAAGCAAAACCGGCAACAAAGCTTGCTTCTTACCTGGTTAACGGACTAAGGATGGAAAATATACTGGCAGCAAGTGACGGCCCGTACGATAATGTATTAAAGATAAAACCCCCAATGTGTTTTTCAGTGGACAATTCAGTTCATTTTGCAGGTGTGATTGACAGGTTGTTGTCAGTTTACCCGGGAGGGTAACAATTCTTAAACCGGTGTAACCCCGGTCTTATATTTTAATAATTA
Source organism: Bacteroidota bacterium (assembly GCA_003551495.1). GTDB lineage: Bacteria > Bacteroidota > Bacteroidia > Bacteroidales > PUMT01 > PUMT01. Next base: position 3,988 of record PUMT01000054.1, on the reverse strand, counting down.
TTTTTACCTTTGGCGTACTTTTTTGCATACTTCAGGAACTTTGGAAATTTGGTTTAAAATACTCATGTGATTTGTTTCCGGCTTTGCCTGATCACGCCCGTACTTTTCAGGAGTGTAAATGCTCTTTTTGAAACAATATAAATTATTTTCAGATGCAGGAAAAAATTGTTGTCCTTGACTTTGGCTCGCAATACACTCAGTTGATAGCCAGAAAAATAAGAGAACTGAATGTTTATTGCGAAATTTATCCCTACAACAAGTTTGTTGTACCTGACAAAAAAGTAAAAGGGGTTATCCTTTCGGGCAGCCCGTTTTCAGTTCGTGACAAAAAAGCTCCCGTACCTGATTTAAGCAGAATCAGAGGGAAAGTACCCGTTCTTGGGATTTGTTATGGAGCTCAGTATATTGCTTCCAGTGAAGGAGGTGATGTAACAGCCTCTCCTTCCCGCGAATATGGCAGGGCAAATCTGGAATTTGTGGATGTCAATTCAGATCTTTTTGCAGGGGTAACTGAGAAGACACAGGTATGGATGTCGCATGGCGACACAATCACTAAACTTCCTAAAAATTTCAGAATAACCGGTAGCACTCAAACTGTAAAAATAGCAGCTTTTGAGATTGAAAATGAGGAAACATATGGTATACAATTTCACCCTGAAGTTTACCATACTACTGAGGGCAAGCTTATACTGAAAAATTTCATAACGGATATTTGCGGCTGCAGGCATAACTGGACTCCTGCTTCATTTATCGAATCAACTGTAGGGGAACTGTCAGAGATTATTGGTAATGACAAGGTGGTGCTTGGAGTTTCCGGCGGGGTTGACTCAACGGTGTCTGCCGTACTGCTTCACCGGACCATAGGCAAGAAACTTAACTGTATTTTTGTTGATAACGGACTGCTCAGAAAAGATGAGTTTTCCAAAGTACTGGCTTTTTATAAAAAGATAGGGCTGAACGTAAAAGGTGTTGAAGCAGAAGCAAGATTTATGGATGAACTGGCCGGAGTAACAGATCCCGAAGAGAAACGAAAGGTGATTGGACGTGTATTCATTGAAGTGTTCGAGGAAGAAGCCCTCAAAATCAAGGATGTGAAATGGTTGGGACAGGGAACTATTTACCCTGATATAATCGAATCAGTGTCCGTTTCAGGCCCTTCAGCAGTAATTAAGTCGCATCACAATGTAGGCGGATTACCAGAAAAGATGAATCTGAAGGTTGTAGAGCCATTGAAACTTCTTTTCAAGGATGAAGTGCGCCGTGTTGGGACTACACTCGGGATACACAAGGATATTTTGAAACGTCATCCGTTCCCCGGTCCCGGACTGGCCGTTCGCATAGTAGGTGAAGTTACTCCTGAGAAGGTGAGAATCCTGCAGGAAGTTGACGATATTTTTGTTAACGGTCTGAAAGAAGACGGTTTGTACGACGAAGTCTGGCAGGCCGCTGCAATTCTTTTGCCAATTCGTTCCGTAGGTGTAATGGGAGATGAGCGCACATATGAAAATGTGGTGGCATTGAGGGCTGTAACATCAACCGACGGGATGACAGCGGACTGGGTAAGGTTGCCGTATGATTTTTTGGGCGCCGTTTCCAACAGGATTATCAACAATGTGAAAGGAATCAACAGGGTGGTGTATGATGTAAGTTCCAAACCTCCCGCGACAATAGAATGGGAATAACAAATCTGTTTTTTAAATTAATTTCTTTAAAGGGCGTTAAAAACGGATATTTTACGTTCCATTATATATGGAAATAATAAAGATGCGACTTAAAATAAAATTTCGAAAAATGAGACGTTTTTGTGTAAATATTTTTCTGATTCTAACCCTGACTGTTGTGTCGGGACAACTGGCATCAGCCCAGCTTTTCAATGAGCAGATATACAAACTCAGCAGGGTTATGAGTTCCATATCAAATTTTTATGTTGACAGCGTGGATCAGGATGTGCTTGTTGAGCATGCTATCAAAGAAATGCTGAAAAAGCTGGACCCGCATTCCATTTACCTCAGCAAGGAAGAGGTCAGGGATATGGAACAGCCGCTCGAAGGTGAATTCGAAGGCATAGGTATTCAGTTTAACGTTCTGAACGATACGATTATAATAATATCTCCAATTTCAGGCGGTCCTTCCGAAAAGGTGGGAATACAGGCAGGTGACCGGATAATTGAAATTGAATCTGAAAATGTAGCCGGAGTTGGTATATCAAACCAGCAGGTAAGGTCAAAACTGCTTGGAGAGAAGGGAACCAGGGTGACAGTAAAGGTAAAACGCAGGGGAGTTACCGAGCCCATTGAATATACCATTACCCGGGACAGGATCCCTATCTACAGTCTGGATGCTGCTTATATGGTTGATGATGAGATAGGCTATATCAGACTGAACCGCTTTGCGCAAAAAACTACGGATGAGTTCACCGGGGCTCTTGAAAAGCTCAGGGATAAAAATATGAAAAACCTGATCCTCGACCTTCGTGATAACAGCGGAGGCTACCTTGAACAATCGATCAAGCTGGCCGATCAGTTTCTGGAAAGTGACAAGGAAATAGTCTATACCGAAGGGCGCAACATCCCACGTTCCGATCACAAGTCAACATCCGACGGAAATTTCAGGGACGGCAGACTGGTTATATTGATGAATGAGGGGGCTGCTTCAGCAAGTGAGATTGTAGCCGGAGCTGTACAGGACTGGGACAGGGGAGTAATAATTGGAAGACGGTCTTTCGGAAAAGGACTGGTGCAAAGACCTGTGGAGCTTCCCGACGGATCAATGCTCAGGCTCACAGTTGCACGTTTTTACACCCCGTCAGGCAGAATGATCCAGAAGCCATACGATGATGACTATGAGAAATATATGGGTGAATTGTTTACCAGGTTCGAATCGGGCGAACTATCTTCCCGCGACAGCATAAGAGTTGCCGATTCACTGCAGTTCCATACCCTTAATTCAGGAAGGCTTGTTTATGGCGGAGGCGGAATAATACCGGATATTTTCATACCGGTTGATACTGCCGTTTATACAGACTATTACCGCGACCTGGTTCGTTTTGGGGTTTTGAACAGGTATGTGCTTACATATATTGATGAAAACAGGAGCAGACTCACTGAATGGGATTTCAGCTCATTTATAAATGAATTTGAGATTGGAGAAGAGATGCTGGACGGCTTAACAAATTTTGGAGAAGAAGATGGTGTTGAATTGAACAGGGAGGAATTTGAAAAATCATTACCCCTCATAAAAGCACAGGTAAAAGGACTTATAGCCAGGGACATCTGGGATATGAGTGAATATTTCCAGATTGTAAATAAACGCGATGAAGGAGTTTTAAGGGCTGCCGAAATTATCCGGGATGTTGAAAAATACAGGGAAATTCTGGAAGTAGGGATCAATTGATTAATCAGGGTGTAACTGTAGCATTTCACGGAAACAGAAAAAGTGGATAACGGCGGAAATAAATTCGATATTGTTGCAAAAACGTTCAGGGGACTGGAAGAAATTCTGGCTGAAGAGGTACGGGAGCTGGGCGGTGAGAATGTAAGGACAGCCAACAGGGCTGTTTTATTTAACGGTGATACCGGGACAATATACAGATCCAATTTCAATCTTCGTACCGCTCTCAGGATATTGATACAACTCCATACTTTTACAGCCCGTGATGAGCACCAGCTTTACAAAGGAGCTCTTGAATACGACTGGTCAAAGCATCTCTCCAATGATAAAACATTCGCAATAGACGGGGTACTCAATTCTCCCTACTTCAACCATTCGCAGTACATTGCACTTAAAGTAAAAGATGCAGTAGCAGACCAGTTCCGGAAAAAAACCGGCAGACGCCCGTCAGTCAGCAAAAATGACCCGGATATGAGGTTTAATATTCACATATCCGGAGATAAATGCACTTTGTTGCTTGACAGTTCGGGTGAATCCCTGCATAAGCGTGGGTACCGGAAAGGAGGGCATTCAGCTCCTCTAAACGAAGTGCTTGCAG
>PUMT01000202.1 GCA_003551495.1 Bacteroidota bacterium | reverse complement strand
TAAGTCGCGGATATAAACGCAAAACATCCGGATTTATTTGTGTAAGGAATGACTCAAAAGTGGAAGATGTTGGCGATGAGCCGCTTCAGATCAAACAGAAATACCCTGATGTTGCTGTGGCGGTGGATGCAAGGAGAAGAAGGGGCATTAAGAGGCTGATGGTCAATTATCCCGGACTGGATGTTATAATACTTGACGATGCTTTTCAGCACCGGTATGTTAAACCCGGATTGTCAATCTTGCTCGTAGATTATAACCGTCCGCTTTCAAAAGACAGGCTGCTGCCTGTTGGCAGGCTCAGGGAGCCGGCAAAGGCCAAACAGCGTGCCTCAATTGTGATAGTGACAAAATCTCCCACCACCCTGAAGCCAATCGACAGGAGGCTTATGATGAAGGATCTTGACCTTTTCCCTTTCCAGTCGCTTTACTTCACTACTTTCAGCTATGGCAGGCTTACAAGGGCCTTCCCGCCGCACGATCATCACCCCTTTGAAAATAAGCTGAAAAACAGCAAGCTTCACATACTTATGGTTGCCGGTATAGCAACTCCCCGCTTTTTCAAGAAATATCTCAGAGGGATTTCACCAAAGATCACAACACTTCAGTTTCCCGACCATCACCGTTTCAGTAAAAAGGATATTAACAGGATAGCAACGGCTTTCAGTGAAATTGAAAATCACAACAAGATTGTTATAACCACTGAAAAAGATGCATTAAGATTAAGAAATTTTGAAAAGCAGGTTGAAGATATAAAAGATTCATTTTATTATGTTCCCGTGGAGGTTTTGTTTGCAGGCGATGAAGGGGAACGTTTCAATAACCAAATTTTAAGATATGTTGGAGAAAATAAAAGAAACCACCTCATTTATCAGGGAGAAGACGGGGTTTGAACCACAGGCGGGGATTATTCTGGGAACCGGACTGGGAAGAATGGTCAATGTAATGGATGTTGAAGCCGTTCTGGATTACGAATCAATTCCTAATTTCCCCGTTTCAACTGTGGAGGGGCATAGCGGCAGACTCGTTTTCGGAAGGGCAGGGGGGAAAAAGGTTGTTGCAATGCAGGGGCGCTTTCATTATTATGAAGGTTATACCATGGAGCAGGTAACCTTCCCTGTAAGGGTTATGAAGTATCTGGGGATAGAGCATCTGTTTGTATCCAATGCCAGCGGGGGCATGAACCCTGCACATGAGATAGGCGACCTGATGATAATAAACGACCATATTAATCTTATTCCCAGTCCGCTTATCGGAAAGCATTACAAAGAGTTCGGTCCCCGCTTCCCGGATATGAGCGAGCCATATGACCCTCATCTGATAGAAATGGCAAGGGAAATTGCCGGCAAACAGGGAATAAAAGTCCACGAGGGTTGTTATGTGGGGATAACAGGCCCTGCACTTGAAACTCCAAAAGAGTATGAATATTTGAGGATAATAGGTGGCGATGCGGTTGGCATGTCAACAGTACCCGAAATTATTGTTGCCAGGCAGATGGGGTTGCCCTGTTTTGCTGTTTCTATTATAACAGACCTGGGGGTACCGGGAAAAATTGAAAAAGTGACCATTGAAGATGTCAAGCGGGCCGCCGAAAAAGCTGAGCCCGGCATTACACTGATCATGACCGGGATGCTTGCTTCTATCTGACCGCTGCGGCAGCATACCGGACCTGAACAGTGCGGCTGTATCAGTCAGCTACCCTCTACTGCACTGATTCATCAGACCTTTACTTTAAACAGAGCACTTATCTCACTCCGCCACTCAGAAAAAGAGCGCCTTAATAGCGCATCTCAATTGAACAGTTCGGCTATCTCAGTCTTCCTCCCAAAACCACAGGGTTTTTGTAATGCCTTACCTCTCCTTCCGGGTGGAACACTTCGGTGTGTATTAAATAGATGCCCATTCTTGACTGCATATTTGCCTCGTTCCTGCCGTCCCACGAAAAAGCTCCCGAAGTACCCAGCAATTCGTTTCTTACAAGCCTTTTAACCAGCCTGCCCCTCGAGTCGTAAATAGTTATGTTTGCTATAAAGCCCGGGTTACTGAACCGGTAAACAATACTGGTCACATCATTATGGCCGGAGTTGTCAGGAGAAAACAGTAAGGGTTCAACAACTATTTCCCCCTCCTCTTTTGAAAAGGGTTCGGCAAATTGCGAGTTCACATACCCCGGAGTTGCAAATCCTGAACTTTCTGATGCAGAATGCCAGTTTGTCGGGTCTGAGGCAGGCCGGCTGAAGCTTATGCGTTCAAGTGAGACACCCTTGTAGTCGGTCAGCAAAGGATGGTGCATATTCTCATTATAACTGAAATCGTCAATAATATCCAGTCTCCTGCCGGCAATTGTTACACGCCCCCTGTCATTATTCATCCTGGTTAGCCTTTCCATTTCGGCAAATGCATAGGGATTTGCTGTGAAGTAGTGATCTTTGACCGTTTCAGCACATGTTGTGAGAACAACATACTCCCCCGGGAACAACAGGTATCTGTCCGGTGCCACGGGATAAGCAGGATCCATCTCACCGGTGGCGGAACATTTTTCCGCAAGCACCAGGTCGAACAGGTCAACCACCTTATCCGACCTGTTGTACAGTTCTATGAATTCCACTCCATCGGGAGGCGGGTTGAACAGTACTTCGTTGATAATTATATCCCCCTTTTCCGGCTTTTCAGGCAGGGCGAACCGGGCGCTTCTGTTTTCACTCAAAATGTTTCCCGCACAATCGAATAATCCATTTTCAACAGTAACGGTGTAGATAATGCCTGGTTCAAATTTTTCAGGAAAGTGCAGGTCGGCTTTCATGAAAAGGGGTGGGTGGTAACTGACAGACAAGGGATTCCCGGTGTTATGGCTCACCCGGAAATACTCCGGGTCCTCATTTGACAGAGGATGCAGCGGTTCGCTGAAGAAAAGTCGCACTGTGGAATCCGATAGTGTAACAGCCCTCACAAGGTCAGGCCGCGAGATATCCGGATTCTCTTCCTTTACCGAGTTGGGACTCCCGGGTGTCCCCCCTGACGGGTCAACCGAGGCTGTCCAGTTACCCTTGCCCCCACAGGGATTGTCAGGGTCGATCTGCTCAATCGACCAGCCTCCGGAAGATTTGTAATCACTTTTATACCATGATTCGCAGTAGCTTACGGCAGAAATTACCTGCTTATCTTCATTCTTCAGTATTATTGTTTGTCCGCCCATCGGTATAAGCGGGAAATTTTCCACAGCTACTGCAGGCCCGAAATTTGAGAGGGCGGAAAGGGCTTCCGGGTGGCAAAGTGTAAGATGATCACCGGGATCTATAATAACATAAGGGATCTCACGTGTCCGGTTTCCAACCGTCAGAGTCCAGTTACCCAGGTCAACCGGATAACCGGTGCGGTTATACAGCTCAACATATTCGTATTCGGGGAGGCCAACCGGGGGTGATGGCCTTGCCATAATTTCGTTGATAACAATATCGAGGGGCTCAGCCCTGTAGTAAACGAAAGGTTCTTCAACAGGCTCAATTATATTTCCATTCCTGTCTTCAATTTTTTCAATGAAAAGGGTGTATTCACCTTTTTGGACAAATTGTTCTTCAAAGGAAAGGAGGACGGCCTCTTCATTTCCTATTTCAGTAACGGCAGATGATGGATTCACACTTTGCGGGTACAAGGTATAATTGCTGCTGTTTGTTGAACTGCTTTCCGTTACAGGTTTAGTGAACTCAAGGCGCAGGCGGCTGCCGGAAATAACCCTTAAATCCGCAAGCCTGAGTGATTCATAGGAAAAGCTTACGGTTTCGGTTTCCATCACATTGCCTGCCGGGTCGCTGATGTTTTGTATTGTAAGGGAATTGGGTACTGAGCAGTCGAATGGTTCTGTGAAGTGCAGCAACACCTTTGAGTTGTCGCCGTTAAAAAATGCAGCTTCAGAGGGGTTAACCGGATTGGTTAAAATATAGTTGTTTGTATTGAGTGCGGATCCGGCTTCAACATTTTCCG
>PUMT01000100.1 GCA_003551495.1 Bacteroidota bacterium | reverse complement strand
GCCCGCCAGCGCATGAACTCAGCCCACCATTCAGCGGAGATGAACCGTGCGCGCGCTGTGTTGCGCCGCATGATGAGAGCGTTGTCCACGGCGGGCGTTCCTATGTGCGGGACGCCTTCGGCCTTTAGAGCGGCAATCTGGCGCTCTATCACGTCCGCCTTGCCGTTTAGGTATGGGCGGGGGTGCCGCTTGAGTGATTCAAGCTCCACATACAGATCCTCATACGCCGCGTTCGGATGGCCCATTACGGCCCAATCGTGGCCGGACTGGTAGAATCGCTCCACCAGCGGGCGCAAGTCATCTATCACGCGCCTGTTATGGTCAATCCATATGATGACGTCTGCGTTCGCCGCCTCCCGGAATGCGCACCAGGGAAGGATCTTTGGGTATCGCGAAACCTCTACGGGGTTGTGGCCATTCATGCTGGGAGACTCTACCCAGCGCCAGCCGTCAGGACACGTGTCTGGATTTTCCGTGAAGCAGTAGGCGTGCATTCCCGCGATGTGCTCCGGGTCCACCGGCTTCGGTTCATCATACCCGTTAAGGTTGGCCGAAAGTAGAACAACCTTGCAATCGCCGGGCAGCACGCGGGTTCGCGTGTAGTCCCGGAACTGTTGCCAGCTACTATCCGCGTCCGGCACAAAAGGGCGTTCACGCCTCGCCACGTGGTGGTAGACGTACAGGCCGTCCATACGGAGCACTCGCCAGCCGTTGTTGAGTAAGCGCGCGCTGAATTTATGGTCAACTTCGAACATGCCCTCGTCGAATCCGCCCACGTGTTCCCAGGCCGCCTTGCGGAGTAGCATGAAGAAGCCTGTGAACCGCGGATCCTCTACATTGGATAGGTCAGTGAGGTTGTAACGGTGCTCATTCCAGATCTGGCGCGCGAAAGCGGTGTGCTGATGGATAGGCGCACATCTGCGATTATTAGGGGTGACGGCTTTTATCCCCGCCGGGATCTGGTATTGCGATCCATGAGTACCCAAGCATAGCAGCATGCCCACGTCATCGGCGGCGTTGGCTATCGCTTGCTCGCACACGTGATACCATTGCGGATGGGTACACAGGGTTACGTCATGGTCAAGCAAGAGAACCCACTCATCTGGCGACGTATCCATGGCGCGATTGTAAGCGGCTCCAAGGTTGCCTCCTGGAAGGTAAGGGATGCGGATATCAATCGTGGTCATACTACACACCCCATGTGATGTTGGGTTCGAGATCGAAGTAATATTCGTGATCGTCGTCTAAAGCGTGGGTAGGCCACATTATATTCAGTTGACCTAGTGTGCCATTAGGAGAATCAACCACTGACGCGGATGGTGTAAATGGAGCGGTTGAAGGAACATCATCCCATGACAATTGTAGCTCTGAAAGATCCTCTCCGTTCAATGATACGTCAAAATTCTTATCGCCACTGCCTTGCGCTGTCGGTATCGTCTCATTCTCCACAATCGGCGCGCCTTGAGCGTCCGTTATGCTAACGCTGGGATCATCTCCAGTGAATTCCACGTCAGGATAGGACTCTGTTAGATTCCACTTGAAATGAAATACTATGCGGTAAGATTCTCCATTAGGTACACCTGCCGGAAGCCGGAACACACCTGCTTTAATATTGCTTCCGCCATCAAGCCTCGACAAACGCCATTGGTAATTATTGGTCAACATAGGGCTACTCATGGATTCTGAAAGCAAGTCGTTCCATACGTCTTGTAGTGTGTCATGATCTTCTATATTCGTATCAAGTTCTCGCCTTGTAGCATTGCCTGGCGGTAGTACCGAGTAAGATAATGAGCGTTCTATGAGTACCCATCGCAGCTTATCGAGTAGATCTTTGGCTCCCAACATGGCTTTATGCATATCCCAGCGAGGAACGTCATCGCCATGTATATCTGGAAAATCTACAGGTATCTGATCGTACACATCCTCCTCGCCTTTTTCCTCAAGCCATAACCATGTGGATACAGAACCAGACGGCTCCTCAAGCTCAAACAACTCCTCGCACGCCTCTATCAGCGTCAATACCCATACATGGGCTTGCTCTGTCATGGCGAACCCGTCATAGTCCGCCTCGTCCGGGTCATCCTTGTCGCCGTTCTTGGTAGGAAACGCCTTGCGGCTAGTGTTGACCAACTCCCGCCGCTCATTCACGGCCTGTACAAGCTGATACATCACCGTTCCCGCCGCGTCATTAGGGATCACCTCCCAATCGCCGCCATTCCACCATGGGTTAGTCATTGTTCTCGGCTTTGAGGTGGGTCACAGGGATCCACTTAGCGCCGTTCTCGGGATCATTGACCCGGCCGTATATGATCCCCTCATCCCATACATGAGCGAATTCGCCGGGCATTGGGTTGGGTATATCGTTAAGCTCATCGTTAAAATCCGGGTTTCCGGATATACGCCACACGCTATCAGCGGGCCGCCACTGATTGTGCTCACTATCCCATACCATGAGCCGTTGGAAATCAACATTCTCTTCCGGCTGCCAATCCTCCATGACAAAGTCGCCGCGCTCCTCGCCCTCCTCCGATGCTTGCCCTCTATCATCAAACATCCGTGCCATGAACGGGCGCGTTATCTGTACCCAGCCCCCTTCAAGGCGCGCCCATAAGACATTCTCAGGGTCAACCGTGGTTAGTGCGAAGTCTTGATCGTCCTTAAACTCAAGCGTTGCGAAGCTATTGAGTATGTCATTTACATCATCGATATCGTCGCCCACGAATAGCCGAGCAATGAACGGGATGTCGGCCATGTTGCCTTCGGCGGCGTTGGCTAGCCCATCCTGTATATCCTGTTCGCTTACCTCAATGTCTTCTAACTCATCTTGAACGAAGTCAAATATCTGCCCGCCTTCCATGACCGCGAATTCAACGGGGTCATGCGCCTGGGCCGCCGTCCGCGCGTCCATCTCGTCTACAAACAGATCCGCCATCTCCCGGCGCCGGGTCTTGATCTCTAGCCGTGACCTCAAAGGGTTATCCAGGTCGCGCGTGATGCGGATGATGCGCGCCGAGCTATCCACCCCAAGCGTTTCGTCTATCACCCGGAGCGTGTTGCCTAGCGCCCATTCATCAAAGCTGTAGTCGATACCCCTTATCTTGCTCAGGTCTACCGCGTCCATGTCGAACGTCACCACGGGCTCTTTACGCGCGTCCAGGACGGCCTTGGCGTGCTCGAGTAATGTATCCGCTGTCTTCACCCGCTGGTTGGTGTATGAGGCCACTCTGAGGCCGTGTGTGGCGATGCTGTCGCTATCCTCTACGTATGACTCGCCCGTGCCCGTGTCTGCCGGGTCCAGGGTTAGCCGGTCCTGGCCCGTGCCCGCGCCGAAAGCGTAGATGCGGTTGGCCAGGTCCCCGAATTCCTGGCGATGGCGTAGACTCTGCATGTTGCGGGCCACGCGGATTTGCTGGCCTACGTCCACGCCGATGCTCTCGCGCCACCGTAGCCCGCGATTCTCGTCCACGGTGTAGTAGCCGCCGATCTCCCGGTGTAACTCACGGAACGCGTGGAGGATGCTCAGGTTTTCGAGGTCAAGGCGCACCTGCTTTTCGGCTAGGTCATCGTCAACGTGAACCAGCTCTATCTCAGGTTCAATGGACTGGAACGCAAGCAGGTCCCCTAGCACGTCCTCCACGGTCTTAGTTGTAGGAAGCGGTGACGGCTCAGGGGATTCATCGGAGACCGTGGTGTATGAGTCTATGAACTCACGCGCTAATTGAGCCAAGAGGCTGTGTGCCACTATGCGGAACTCATAGGATGCGGGGCCGGTTTCGTCGAGGGTATGTAACTGGAAGCGGTCTATCAGCCGGCCCCGGTTGTCCCGTAACCATAGCTCGTTGCCGGCGGTCATAAACTGTTGCAGGTCATCGGAGAACGTGATTGTGACTTCAAGCACGCGAGGCGCGTTAAGCTCTTCGCGGATCTGACCGCTATGCCATTCGGGAACAAAGCGAAGTAGAGAGCCGGAACTGTCCCGGATCTCTAGCCGGTAGTCCACCTCGGGATCGCGGCCCGGCGGCTGTTCCACGAGGAGGGTTGGGTACTCGTTAGGGTCAATGGTCCAGACGTCTTCGAAGTCCCAATTTGTATAGGTGTCTTGGTCTTGCATCTCCGCCGTGGTCTTCCCGGTTCCTACTTCGCTAGTTGATTGCCCTGATAAATTCGTGTCCCAGAAATTTGCATCGTCGATAACTGCACCGAATTTTATCCCTACCATACCCCCTGTATTTGTATCTCCAGATACTGGTCCGGCGGTGTAACACCTCCTCATCGTTGAATCATTAATGGCGCTAGTGAAGCCGCCAACCTGGTCGTCACCAGTAACTGAACATAGCGACCAACAATCGAAGGCCTCGCATCCCGTGGTTATTTGCACCATCTGACCTATGAGTCCTCCGACTCGAAGCGCGCTTTCCACGGAGCCCGTCGACCAGCACCTTCTAGCGATACCTCCATCCACGAGCCGCGCGCACAGTGGACCAGTTCTGTTGCTCCCAGTCACATTACAATCTTTGAGCCCAACATCCTCGATTAATCCATGAACAACCGAAAATAATCCAGCAAATTCTTCTTCGGGTCTATTAATGAACAACCCAACAATTCTAAATCCCTGCCCTCGCAGCGTGCCTGTAAATGGATTAGACGAATCCCCAATCGGCACAAACCCATCCCCATTATTCCACGCCCGCGTCTCATGCGCCGGGATGTGCTGCGTAAACACAAAATCCCCGTCAAGTTCAAGGTCCATGTCCTGCAGGGCTTGCGCGCTACCGAGCTCGGTTGCCACTTTTGGCCTCCTCGGCTAGCGCCTTATCTATCCTGTCCAGCCTAACCGCTAGCATCGTCTCCCGTTTCGCCAGCCATTTCTCCGGCGTGCGATCAACCTCATCGCGTAACCGTTGAAGGTACTGCCAGTGCGTTTCGTTGCCGCGCTCCTTGGGCGCTTCTCGCTTGTTCCGTTGCGTCTCGGGTAAGGATTGGGAATGTGCGATCCGGTTTCGCCGCTTCACAATGACGGGGTGTGTGACGTGCTGGGGTCGCCCGTCTATGGATACCGGCGGCGCCTGTTGTACGCGGGCTAATTCCTGAGCTACCGCCGCGCGCTCTTCTTCTAATTCCTGGCGGAGACTCATGGCTCGGCCCATAGAAAACGTCATAGGTATCGCGCCCTATAGACTAGGCTCAACGTGCCGTCCGCGATACCTTCTAATTGCACGGTATTCTGGACGCCGTGCCTCAGCTGCGGGAATTCTCCGATCACGGCGCTCATGGATATTGACCACGTGGCGCCGTCATCACCGGAAACGCGGGCCAGCATGCGCGCCGTGTCCAGTTCCAGCATGTCGCCAGGTGCAAGCGTGCCGCCCCACTGAAGCCGTTGCTCAGTCGTCTGGTTATCCACTACCACCGGCGATGCGGAATCGTAGATGTCGTCATTCTTTAGTTGCCAGACCGGGTCCGTCGGCGTGGAACCTCCGACCGGATCGTATTCCTCCACGGTGAGCACTTCGGGATCGGACTCTATCGCGAAGTCGGGCGCGGTCCGCTCGTCCACGTCGAACGCGCGGGGATCGGAACAGATGAATTCTAGCGTGAACTCGGAGAACAACCCGGCGCGGTATTGCGCGTTTACGCGGCCACGTGGCCGGCCCATCCAGTACCGGCCCGGGAACCGCTTATCGAACCGGATGGACCGATCGGAATCCACCGCGAGCAAGGCGTTGAGGGCGTCCACTCGGGCCTCGAACTCTGCTCCCGTGTCGCCCCACAAGGCCGCTGTGACGCCGATGGTTCGCAGATCGGTCAACGAGCCGTGTGTTACCCCTCCATGCCGGTGCGGAAGGCCCTGAGAGTCCACACGAGGCGCGGCGCGCAAGGTTAGATCGACCCGCGTGACGATAACATTGTAATCGGAGCCGCTAAGGTCCACGCCATCAAAGTGCATGCTGGCGCCAGATGAAGGCATTATGCGAACCCCATGGCTGTGAGGCGCGCGCTGATATCCTCCGCCATTTCCTGGCCTATGGAGCGAGCCTCGTCTTGATTGCCGATGCGAGCTCCGTTCATGTCCACATTGATGTTCACACCGCCGTTGCCTCCGTTAGCCGTTCCACGACCCGCCACAGCGCCGCCCATGCCCCTCGCCGCACCTTCCGTTGCAAAGCCTTCTGCAAACCCTTCTCCGAACAGTCCAACAAAGTCGCCCACAAGGCCAAGCGCGCCGCCGATTAGATCGGATATCCAGCCCAGGGCGCGTCCAATCGCCGCCAGCGCGTCGTTGAATATGTCAACGATGGCTTGCCAGGCGCTTTCCAGTGTCCCGATAGGGTCCATTACGGCGTCCACAACCGCACGCATCCCGCTTCCAATGAATTCGCCCACGCCACGAATTGCATTGCGAACAAGGTCCGTAATCGTATCCCATAGGTTGCTGAAGAAGTCCTTGAAACCCTCCCAAAGCGCCGTGATGCCGTCAACGACCTCTTCCCAATTCGTCCATAGCGCAATACCGATAGCTATGAGCCCAGCTATCGCGGCCACGATTATGCCGATAGGCCCTGACAAGGCCGCTATGGCAACGCCAACGCCTGCGAATGCCACTTTAAGGCCGGGTAGCAATATAATCAAAGGCCCAAGCACGGCCATGATGCCGCCAATAGCAGCCGTTACCTTGATGATAGTCTGGGTTAGCTCCGGGTTCTCGTCAATCCATTCACGTATACCCTCAATGATGGGGTTCAATGATTCGACAAGATCCGTCAAGGCCGGTAGCAGTGCGCGGCCTAGCTCGTTCCACAGATCCTCAACGGCATTGGATAGATCGTCCATGGCGGCGTCGTATTCGCGCGCCGCGTTGAGATCGTCATCGTCAAACGCCGCATCGGTAGCATCTACGAGCCGCCTAAACTCGCCCTCGGTTTCCCCGATGACCCGTAGGATGTTCTCGGCTTGCCCCCGGAATATGTCGCTCGCCGCCGCCGTGCGAAGGTTGGCGTCCTCAACGCCTTCCAGCGCTTCCACGACGCGCATGAACTGCTCTTCAGGGGCGAGCCCTTGCAAGTCCTCGAACGTTAAACCAAGCTCACCAAGGCTTGTACCTGCGGCGTCTCCCGCCTCGATGACCTCTGCTATTTCGCGTTGTACGTTACGGACCGAACGTCCTAAATTGTCCGATGTGAGTCCGGCGTTCTCGAACACGCGAACCATAGAGGAAAGCTCTTCCGTTGCGAACTGTGTCTGGTCTTGCAGGCGAGCCATTTCCAGGGCGCTATCTGCGAAATCAGACGTTGCCTTGGCCATGACGCCTGTGATTGCGGCGCCAGCGGCCCCAATAGCGGCCCCAATGCGCGTGGTATTGCGCTCGAAAAAGCCGCCGGTCTGTTCCATTTGATCACGGCTTCTACCCAGTGATTCATCAAGCTGGGTAGAATCAGCGGTAATGTTCCATACCGCATCGCCAACCGTGATCGCGCCGTCGCCTACGCCCATTGTGAGCTACCTATTGAGCTACCTATTGAGCTACCCAACATTTTGACTAATTGAATCCCGCGGCTTCGCTAAACGTGTAGACGCCGCGCTGCTTGCGGTCCTGTCGCTTCTCTTCCGCGATCTCTTCCAGTACACAATCAATAAGCGCGCCGTAAGCCCCGACGCGCATATTGTCTTGTTCCGCCCACATGATCCCGCATCGCTTGGTCACGCTGTACATTATCCGGGCTTCCCAGCCCGCCGCCGGTTCTTGCCCCCGCGTCCCCGTTTTTTTTTACGGCGTGGCGGTTGCGCATCGGGATGGCGTGTCTCCACTTTGCAAGCTCGCCCAATGGTTGTCACTGCGCGCTCTAGGTCTTCCACTGTGGCGTTACCGTATATGGGCTCGTAGTCAACGTCAAGCGCGCGCGCCACGATGTCACACAGCGCATTGTGTGCCGCTAACAAGTGTCCTGGATTTGCATCCCGGCGCGTTTCCCCGTCCGCCGTGCGCAGATGAGCATAGTCATGATGGAACGTGGCCAGGTCCGCCATGATCTGGCGCGCCTTACGTTTCGTGGGCTCATGGAACGTGTAATGACGGTCGCCTATACGGATTTGATACTGCTTCGCATTAAGACGATCATCGCTACTGTTGTCTCGCCCGTGCGCTTCCTGCTTATCCATTCCGTTCCTTACCGTCTACCCTTACGGGCTAGCGGGTTTATTGTGATGCCACTCCTGACCAAACTTGTTGTCCGCCGTGGCCATGACAACAAACAGGACCGCGCCGCGATTGAACCGCCGCTTACTCGCTTGCGTGATCCCGCTCCAAATCTCCACGCTCGGGAAGTAGACGAAGCACAGACCCTCGAACTCGATGATCACAGCCTTGCGGCTAACGGTTTGTTTTGGCGTGTACACGCCGTTGTCCTCGTCCCAATTTCCAGCCCAGTCCTTCAACTCATCGCCCGCCTCGTCCGTGGTGGTCTGGAAGGAATCGATAAGGAACGGCGGCACGTCCCGGAACTGGCCGGCCTTGAGCGGCATACCAGCCCCGCGCGCGTTGATCGGATCCGTATCCGCAGCCGTGATCTCAAAATCCTCATCGGAGAACTCGAACGGTTGCGCGGTCCAGTCCGCCTCGCTATCCCAATCGATGTTGGAGCCCACGGCTACAGTGGAAGGTGGCGATGTGCCCTCGTCCGCCTTGGCCAGCCGTAGTACCCGGCTGAATTGAAAATCTTCTTGCCACTTGCCGCCCGACATGTCACCCTCCGTTTCGGCTATTCGCCTTTGGCTATCGCCCGATAGCTCATAATCGTTATCGCGAAAGGCCATCCCGTATCGGGATCACGTTGCCCCGTCGCGTTGCTCGTTTCCCATACGTTGGCAAGCCCGCCCGCATCAAGGTCCAGGTACTGGTCATGAAGCTGTTCTTGCGCCGCCCGCATCACTCGGTTGGCATCCGCGAACTGGTTAGACCCGCCGTAGCACTTGATGGCGAGCTGGCCCTGTTCCACTTCTAGGCTCACGCCTAAATTAGGCTCCAGAAACGTGTATATAACGCTCGGATCCTGGTTGCGCCAATTTGTAGGCGCGATAGGACTCCATGCCCGGTTGCCGATCTCCGCCGTCAACGGGCCGCCCGCCAGCGTCAACGCCTGATACCATATCGCTACGCTATCGGGTGGCTTGCCCATCCTTAGAATCCAATATCCAATCGGTTAATGCAACCATCCCTAGAATCCAAGATCACGCTTGCCGCCCCGCCACGCCGCCGCCGTATCTTTCACCGCCCGCTGTGTAGCCGGGCGCGCGGGCAATTTCACCGTGCCCAACTCAAGGAAGGCGCCGTAGCCGGATGTTGTCATTAGCCTATAGTCGTTGGTAGTGCCTCTCACCTTGCGGAAGATGATGCTGTCCCGGTTGAAGCCCGTCCGAAAGTATCCATGGATCTCTTGATACCGTTTCGCGCGGGCCTTGGCGTCATTCATGAAGGGGCGGTTCACCTCCACGTCTGTGACGTCCAGCATCTCCCGGAAGGCCGCGTTGGACCGGTCGAAAATGCTAACTGTCCCGCCAACGTCAACCGCCATTAACCTACACTCCCGCCGGTCACCCTGCGGAGGCTGGCGCGCTGAGCTACCAGGCCCCGGCGCGGCTCGCCCACTACCCGGAACTCAGGCGCAGGGTCCAGCTTCTCGCCAAAACGTTTTGTCAACCGGAAGCGCGTGTTTTCCGATATCGTACGATCCAAGGATACACGAATGACCGCCTCATTGGTAGGTGCAGCCTGCCCGCCGCCTTCTTTGGTTACATCATCCGGGGATAGCCATTGGAAGCCGACGCTGACCTCGTTACTCCACTCTCCGTAGTCCGGGCCTGGCTCCGGGCCTCCGTTGTTGTCGTCCGGATCGCGGAACTGGCCCTTGTCCCTCATGAGGATTTCGGCCTCGTCGCGCATCATTTCTTTCGCGCGATCGCTTAAAACGCCCATAACGTAACCTGTTTCTCGCCCTTATACATGCCGCCTCATTGCGTTGCGTTTACGGCGTCGTTCAAGCCGTTCCTCATCCCTCTTATTAGTGCGTTCATTGCCATCGCGGCGCCCTTTGAGTATGTGATGCTTACCCCATTTGAGCCCGTCCCGCAATAGGTCCGGTATGATTTCAAACTCAATGCCGGTCAATTGTGCCGCGGCCCTTAGTGAAATTTGGTCACGCCATACGCGATAGTGTTGAAACTCAGACCACCAAGCGTCCTCAAGTATCGTGTTGCTGGCGCATGGCCGCCGTAAGATGACGTTGTTATGATTGGCGTGACAATCATCGTCCTCGAATCCGCGCTCCCGGTAGTCCTGTTCCATATACTCAGACGCCGCGCGCGTCTCCGGGATGTACGGCCGGGGAAATCCCCTCGCGGCTTGTATTTCCCCATAGAAGGAGTGAGCGGCTGTGTGATGTTGCGTGACGAACGGCTTGTCTGTGGGAAACCGGCCCAAGATATAGTTGAGACTCTTGCCCACGCTCACGTTGCCGTCTATCCAGAGCACGTTCCGTGGCACGGCGTCAAGCGCCGGCATAAGCCAAGTGCTCGGCTGTATCTTGATCCATTTCGCAATAGCCACCGGCGGCAAATCCGGGAACAAAGATGGCGAAAGCTCAATGGCTTTCCAGCCGCGCGGCACCTGTTCCGCGTCATCCGTGAAGCAGATGCATTGCCAGCCCTCGCGGTACTCGTCCCGGATAGGCGCGAGGCGGTCATAGCCGCCGAAGATCGCCGTGTAGACGACGTTGGCGCCACAGCGCGTAGCGCCGTTTCCGTTGTTAAGGCTTACACTAGACACGCTGCCAGATCTCCCTCGCGGTGACGTCGCCTTCGACCCAAGTCTTTTCACGATGACCGCGGCATGAGCCCATGTGGTATACGTATAGGCCGTCGATACGATAGAGTTTATAACCCGCATCCTTGAGGCGCCGGCAATACTCGTGATCCTCTTCAAACTGGCCCTTGCCCGGATAACCGTCCGCCTGTATCCAAGCGGTCTTATTGGTAAGATGAAAGAACCCCCCAACCCTGGGATCCTTAATCTCTGTCACGGAATAGCCGTGGCGCCGCCAGATATCGCGCGCCATGCGCACGTGATCGGATAACTTGGCCATTGAATCGGGCGGGTTAGGAGGCACCAAAGGTTGCGCGGTCTTCTTGGCCCAAATCGCATTCGTCCAACACGTGAACAACCCCGCATCGGGAGCGGTCTTTATGGCCTCCGCGCAAACATGACGCCAGTTGGGGTGACACTTAAGCAGAACGTCGGCGTCAAACAACAACGTCCATTCCGTTGGCGAGTAATATATCGCCTCATTGCACGCGCGGCCTAGTTGACCATTAGCCCCGTGCGGCGTAACAGCCGTGAATTCACTTAGAGAATCACTCATTGGCATACTCACGGCTCAACGCGCATTGAGCATTCCCATTTCGCCACCACTCTTTCATCATCCATCCCATCAATTAGTATCGCCCGTCCAATACCACTCGTCAGCTTCTAGATCGTCATCGTCGATTTGATGCATCTTTCCACGCCGTGGGCGCTGCAGTTTGCGGTGATGCTCAGCCATTTGTGTGTACTGTCGGGCACGCTGCGATCGTACGAGAGTGCCGCCATCGGCGGTGAAATCGAAGTCACCGGCTACTGTGGCCGCCTTTTCGTCCCATATCACAGCGGCTGCGGCGTGTAGATCATCGTCCGCGCGGTCGATGTATCCCTCTAAGTCCGTATTGAGATACGTTTCGTCCGTGGGCTCGTCGATCATTCGCCGCAGCCGCGATAGTTGTTCCGAGGTCGCCATTTATTGCCCTCTATGGGATTTTGGCCGTTATGGAGTTAGCGCATGCTAACTGACGGTGTGATCACTGGGCTGGCCCGGGCGTCCAGCGCCGCGTTTTGCTGGGACTGTACGGCCTGGCCTCGAATGAGCTGGTTCGGGATCGCCCGCCTTTAGCTCTTGGTCAATCTGGTTACGTAGGTCCGTTTGGGATTGCCGGATAACCACGTTGTAGGAGTTGACCACTTTCTGGGGCGGATTGCATGGCCTCATCAAGAAGTCAAACCGCCATTCCGTATAATCCGCGCGAATAGCGCGCTTGATGTCGCCAATCGCTGTGTTGAGATCGCGATCATACACAATGAGCGCGCGCTTGATCTTAGGCATCTACGCCTCCTGTTATGGGTTACGGACGAGAGGCCGCTGTTACGCCTCGTCAACCTTGAGCAGCACGCCGGGGCCGTCCTTGACGCCGTTGACGGTCTTGTCCATCTGATAGTTCCAGTTGGCCGTGGTTTCCAGCGCCGTGTCGTCGGGGTTGTCGCCATCATCCCAGGAGAACCCAGCGATCTGGATCTCATACGTGAGGTCGCCCCGAACAATGAACTCCTGGTTGTGCTTCTTGATGTCCTTGTCCGTCTCGAACGTTGGTGTCTCAAGATCGTTGATCACAACCGCGCCCGTTCTAAGCGCAGCCCAGAAGTATTGATCCGTGCCAGGCGATTGCGGATCCTCCAGCGCGTCATTGTTAATGACCAACGTGGGGATGCCCAGCGTCGCCGCTGTGCCTTCGCGGATGGTCATATCCGACACGCCCTGCAGTTTATTCTCGATCTCATGGTCAATCAGATCCGCCCATCCGTTAGACGTGGTGACGAGTAATGCGATCTCGTTGCGACGGTCTCCCATCTTGCGGAGCGCCTGATTGATGCGCTTGTGATCGATGGTAACGCTCGGACTCTGACCGCCAAGGTCCACCAGCATATCCGATTCGGATTGCATCGCGCCCATCAAAGCCGCAATTGTTGTATCCGCGCGATCCTTCATGGTTTCCGTTGCGAAATGCTGTCCCATCTCACGACTCAACGCGGCGCCGTCCATGTCGCGGCCTTGTAGCCAATTCCGGAGCGTCTCATCTTCCAGCGCTACCCAACGGAATACCTTGGGCCGTACCCACTTATCACCCTGGACCTTGTTAACGGGGATATCATCGTTGCTGGTATGATCCCGGCGACCCACGGCGGATTGGTATGTACGAAACGACTCCTCGGACCGGAATCCGATAGAGCTACCGCTCACGAGCTGAATCGCGTTGTTGCTCGCGGCGTTGAAAATGTTAACCCGGCGCCGGAGCGTTTCGATAAATTGGCCGTGAACGAGATCGGGGAAGATCTCGAAGTTGCGCAACGTGCTAGGCATAGCCTAAGTCCTCATTGTTATCCGCCCTCGGCACGTAGGCGCGCGTAGTATTCGGCGCGATCCTCGGCGAACAGGGCGTTTGCTTCTTCGTTTGTCATGTCTTTGAGTCGCTTCTTCCCATGCCCTCCGGGCGTTCCGGCCGGAGTTTCGGCGCCGCCACCGGCATTGCCATAACTCTTGAAGAAGGAGCCGTCATCGGATTCGAGGAATCTTTCCAGGAAGTCCTTGACCGGCTTGCCGTCGATAGTTACCGCGCCATCTTCGACCTCTACACTGTGGTTCGCGCGTACATATGCCGCTAAAGGCTTCAAGCCCTTAGTATTCACCGGCAATACTTGCGCCGCGTCATGGAATTGCAGGCTGAATTCACGGTCACGATAACGTTGCTCCAATTGATCACGCTCTTGCTGCAACGTGGTCAGTTTGTCCTCATAGGACTGCTTAACCTCTTCCACTGTGCCTTCACGTTCAATGCGGGCCTGTTCGGCCTCCTGGGCCTTTTGCTCTGCTTCCTTGGCCCGGCGCTTTGCGTCCTTGGCCTCTCTCAGAGCGTCGTCCCGGTTCTTCTTGAGGCCCTGTAGATCATCTTCGGTGTACTTGGGTTGGGGTTGCGTTTCAACGTCATCCTCGTCGCCCTCAGTACCTTTTTGCGTGCCTTCTAGCGGATCCTTATCACTCATTGTCATTCATCCCAGGCTCTGCCTGTTGGCCCGCTTCCGTTTGCCGCTGACCTTCACCGGCTCGAACCTCCGCGAGCGCCTCGTCTACCGTTTTATCGGCCGACCGCACGTCCGATTCTATCAGGATGCGATGCCATTCGTCATCCGTGATGTCACCCTGCCTCCATAGCTGACTATATTTTAACAGATCGTCCGCGCTATGTTGCACCGGGAAAAACTCCGTACCGAGCCGGACCTCATTGCCCGGAGTATCTCCTACCCACCATGATACCACATCCAATATACGGCGAAATGCTTCACTCAAATTTCGGCTGATACCAGTCAACACAGCAATCTCAGACATCCGATGGATACGCGCGGACGTGGCGGTCTCTTGCGGTAGTCTTTCCTGGGCCAGCATCCGCACGCCGATGGTCGCCATCTCGTCCTTGATGTCTTGCAGTGACTCTCGTAATTCACTCAAGCCAGTGCCGTTGTGTTCGAGGTACCGCATGCGCGCTTCGGGGTCCGTCAAAAACGGCAACTCACCGGTGCCTAGCGCCACGAACATAGTCGGCGGGTTCTGCCCCTCCTCTGTCGCTGGTGGTTGGTACCCGGTTACATATGGCTGCGGGACGCCTACATACCATGACCCATTTGAATATATAGCGTTGGCCTGATAGTGGTGAAGGTTAAGCCACGTCAAATCCAAAAGCGGCGGCTTGTCTATTTCTATATCATTGTCCCTCCACCCCAATGGGAAGAAGGGGATGAAATTCAGCGTACCCCCCCGCCTTAATGGCGTTGTCTCGGATACCAGGTTAAGCGCTCCAGTACCCTCCTCGCTACGCCATACACGATGCCAATATATGCCGTCCTCTAATGTCAGGATGCGGAATTGATCCTTGGATTCCTTAAGATCTACACGTACTAGCTCGCAGCGATCCGTCTGCCAATTTATGATGTGCTCTGCCTGATATTTTACCAAGTGAGGGTTATCGTCGCCCGGCATAACGTCCACAAGCACGCCGCCGCGGCCTATGGATATTAGTTCCTTGGCCACCTTCTTTTGGAAGATTGGCAAAGATGTACCGCGCCGGTCCACGTTATCTGACCACTCGTTGAGGCGCGGTGTGAGTCGGTTCACAGGGTCCTGCCTAAAAAGCAACCCAAGCAGAGCTTCCTCGGTACGGAACACGCCTGGAAAGAATTTCGTGCGCAGCAGGTACGCCCTGTACTCGGAATCCTTCTGGCCTTCAAGACGAGGCAAGTATTCTGTAGTGCGTTCCTTAACCTTGCGCTCGCCTTCCAGGAAGTCCCGGATCATGGTCCAGTCTGTCAACCGGTACTCGTAATCAGAGTGCTTAGCAAAGCTCTCGTTTACCGTTGCGTGCTCAGGCATCCCTATCTATTACCCTATTACATTACTCAATTCACGCCCAACAGTCGGCCAAAGTACATGCGCCCGCCCGCCGTTAAGTGTGTATACGGCGCGTAGCGTATCGCGTCTATGGCATGGTCGTTTTCCTTGTGCGGCATGTCAATGGGCTCGTCCATGGCGTTGTGTTGCCACCGGTATTCACTCAGTTCCTCAACGATATTGGGGCTCTCATATACGTACAGCTTGCAACTGAGTAAGAAGTCCAGGCCGTCCAGCACGTCCTTCTTGGCGGGCCATACGTTGTACCCGGCCCGGTTTAATTCCTCAATCCTGTCAGGCTGCGCCGAGTCCGCGTATATCCGGCGTCTACGATCTACTATACACCCATCTAGCCGCGTTATCAAATCACGGTTTGTCAACCCCGCCTCATAGAGCCGTTCGACGGCGATCACATTGCGGCGATCCTGTATACGGCATTCAATTAACGCCGTTGGCGCGTTCCAGCCGAAGTCAAGGCCGTAGATTACCTCGTCGCATTCGTCAACAGGCGGCAGTGTGTACGTTATCCGCCAGTGACGTTCCGGGGTGAATATGAGCCCCTCGCGCGCGATGCCCCATTGGCCCAGGCCGTATATACGATACCATTCGGGGTGCGTTTCCGCATAGGCTTCCAGCTCTTCAACGTACTGACGTGGCAGGAAGGGGTTATCACGCCAGGTCGTGTGAATCCATTTGACTCGGGGGTTCTCTCTATCCCAATACCGGCGCTTGAGCCAGTGCCGCGCGCTGACCGGGTTGAAGGACGCGATGATCTGGTTAGGCCCAGGGCCGCGAACCCGCAGGTTGATTTGATCCCAATCGGCCTCGGTTAGTTCCGTGGCCTCCTCAATCCACGCGCCTGATATCTCGCTCATGGACTTGATCTTTTCGGCGTCATCAAGCCCGGCGCTCACGATCCGGTTGCCGTTGAGCTTGTTCTCAATGGTCAACTCTGTCATGTTCTTGGTGAAGCAATCCGCCAACCCCCAATCGCATATAAGGCGCCATAGGTCCCGAAACGTGCTCTCTCGCATCGTGCGGCGCGTCTTGCGGAAGCACGCTTGATGGTAGTTCGGTATGGACAGGTTTCGGATCAATACGCTTTGCGCTGCGAAGTGAGATTTGCCGCTTCCCGCGCCGCCCATGAGCAATAGGAATCGCCGGTCAATCCATAGGCCGGGCCGGTAGATCGGGCACACCGCCCGCTCTGTCCAGTCATCAGGGAAGCGTATAAACGGCTCAGTCATCGTCTTTATCTTCGCCTGTATCCCAACCGAAGCCCGTAGGCGGGTCAACTGTGCGCGTTCCACCCTTGGCGCTTACGTCACGCGCCGCGATGAGCTTGATCATGTCCTTTACAGCTCCCACACACGCGGCGTTCCCCTTCATCGCCTTCGCCACCATTTCCCTCCACCACCCCTCGATCT
>PUMT01000088.1 GCA_003551495.1 Bacteroidota bacterium | reverse complement strand
TGCATTTTGAAGATCTGCGGTACTGTTCTCAGGAGTGGAAACAAAACTCCATTCAAAAGAAAAAGTTTCAACTGAAGCAGTCGAGTTACTTCCGTCCAAAACCACCTCTTCTCCCACTTCTGCAGTAACATTCTCGCCTGCATCAGCATCAAGAATCACCGTTGGCTCATCTTCTTCACATGAGGTTATAACAACCAAAAGAGCCATAAATAAAAATGGTACATAAAACAATGTTCGCATAAAATATAAGATTTTGAATTAAACTTGAATTGTTGCCAATAAGGTCGACAACTTAAAAAAATCTAAAAACAGAAAAAATTCAAATTTCGAATTTTAAATGTGGAGGCATCTGAATATAGAAATAACCAGTAATTTGCAGTGCCTTTCTACAGATTTCTAACAAAGCTAAAAACTCATTTTTCTAATCAAAATTTTAAAAAAATAATAATGAGTCCACCCTAAAAAGCCAACAGAACAAACATAAAAAAAATGAAAAAAAATTTCAAAAAAACGATTGAAAAAATAAAATCAATTGTCGATAAAATGCGGATATCATTTTGTCTGTCAATTAAAGGATAATGATTTCTATTGCCGGTATTTTTCCAGAACAAAGTTGAACTGGAACATGTAGCGCACCCTGGCCGGTTTTCCTTTGTGAAAGCCGGGCTCCCAGGGGGGAGATGATTCGATCACCCGCACGGCTTCATCGTCAAGCAAGGGGTGCACTCCCCTCTTTATTACCACATTGGAGATCCTTCCGTCAGTTTCCACCACAAATTGTAACATTACCCTCCCCTGGATGCCTGCTTCAATTGCCTCAGCGGGGTAACAAAGGTTTTCCATCACCCACCGGCGAAAATGTTCCCTGCCCTTTCCCTGAAAGGTTGGCATCTGATCAATAAACAGGAATATATGATCTTCTCCGTAATCTTCCTCTTCCGCTATGCCGGTTGTTTTAATCCTCAAAAACTCTCTTTCTGCTGTTATTTCAGTTTCTTCAATATCAATCCCCAGATCAGGTTCTGCTTCATATTCGGCCAATGCAAACTCGTCCCATGCTGATGGCACGGGAGGCGGGGAGGGGAGGTGCTTTTCCATCAGGGTAACAGGGATTATTGACTTTTCAATTTCAGTATATTTAATCTCTCCTGTTGCCGGGTATGTGGTTTCTACTTCACTTTTTCCCCATTCCAGGGCTATTATTGTAATAACTAGCGCCGAAACCAATCCGATCTGGAAAAATATCCCCTTTTTGTTTTCAATATCTGCCCTGTCTGTTTTTTTAGGTTTCATTACTGGTCTTCTACCATCCTACCGCAAACCTTTTAACCTTTTCAATGGTTTCTGCCGGAACCCTGTTATAATGCATCTCTTCGGCGGTTTCATGTACTACCCGTATCACCTCGTCACACTCTGACCTGTTCATATTTACAGGGGGAAGTACCCTTATTACCTGCTGCTTGTCACCTATATACCCGAAATAGACTCCCTTTTCAAGACACCTGAAGGCAAACACCCTGCTTGCAAAGGGGTCTTTTGATACATCAATTTCTATCCCTATCATAAAACCCCTGCCGCGCGCTTCTACAACAACATCCTCATATTTTTCCGCCATCTTCAGTCCGTTTAACAAATATCCTCCTGTGACCTTTGAATTTTCTATCAGATTTTCATTTTCAATAATATCTATAGTTTTTGATGCAGCAGCAACTGAGGGTCCATGACCGGTGTATGTGAAAACATGGGCTGCCGGTACCAGGGCATCCAAAACCTCCTCCCGGCCTATTATTGCTGAAACAGGGGCGTAGCCTGCTGAGAGGCCTTTACCGGCAACAATTATATCGGGTACTATGCCTTCGTGATCTGATGCCCACCACCTGCCTGTTCTTCCCATACCGGACTGTATTTCGTCGTCTATAAGCAATACCCCGTATTTGTCGAGCAGCTCTTTCAGCCGCGGATAAAAGCCTTCGGGCGGCACTAATTTTCCTCCGTCACCCTGTATTATCTCAACCAGCACGGCAGCGGTTTTCCCGAATGCCAGAACAGATTCAATATTTTTCAGTACTCTTTTCTTCTCTTCGCTTGTAACAGGGAATGGAACCCTGACGAAGTTTTTGTCGTTCATGTCGTAAATTCCCTCATTCAGCGACCTGAAACCAGATGCCGCCTGTGAGAGTCCGGTCGAGCCGTGATAAGCAAATTTGAATGATATGACCCCCATCCTCCCGGTGTATTTCCTGGCGGCTTCGATTGCCCCGCAAACGGAATCCGAGCCGCTTACACCCATAAGCACTTTTTTAGGGTGATTCCCGGGAGCAATGCGTGAAAGCTTTTTTGCAAATTCCAGCCCTTCTTTGTTGGGTGTGTAAGGGAAGCATGTTTGCTGGATATTAAGGGCAGATTCATAATAGACCTTTGCAATGTCATCGCGGCTGTATCCCAGGAGTGTGCTCGATGCAGAAGTGAGACAGTCAATATACACATTTCCGTCAAGATCTTCAATATATGAACCGTCCCCGTTTTTGAGCCCTACCCCGTACAATCCGGCCAGGTTGCTTCTCCCGACATGATTATATACTTCTTCCAGAAGTGCAAGTGAGTTTGGTCCCGGAGGGGACACCTTTACATTGATACGTGCCGGCACCTTTTGCCTTTCACCGGTGATAGCCGGATAAAACGATCCGTTTAACGGCAGTGTCGAGATTCCTGCACCCAGAGTTAATCCGGATACCGACCTGATCATTTTGCGGCGTGAAATCTTTTTCTCCATGACTGCTTCTTTTATGGTTAGAAAAGTATATTTTATTTATAAAAGTGATGAGCTTATTTTTTTACCATTTCTATCCAATTCCTTGAAGATAGAATAGTTATGCTGTATCATTCATATTCAACCCTGTTCCAGTCTGGTGTATCTTTCCCAAGAAGATGCCTGACGAAAAAATCCCTTTTCAGCCTCTCGCCGTATCTGCTTCTTCCTGCCGTGCCGTGACCTTCTCCGGGAAATATCATCAGATCGAACTCTTTGCCTGCTTTTATCAGTGCATCCACAACCTGCAGGGTTGAAGCAGGGTCCACGTTGTCATCCAGCTCACCTACGGTTAACAATAACCTGCCCTCCAGCTTGTGTGCATTTTCTACATTTGATGATTCTTCGTAGTGTGGCCCTACCGGGTAACCCATCCACTGCTCGTTCCACCATATCTTGTCCATACGGTTATCGTGGCATCCTACATCAGCTACGGCCACTTTGTAGAATTCCGGATGGAAAAGAAGAGCACCCATAGCATTTTGCCCTCCTGCAGAAACCCCGAAAATGCCCACACGCTCAGTGTCCATATAGGGGTATTTTTCTGCCGCTGCCTTTATCCATGGAATGCGGTCGGGAAAACCCGCATCTTTCAGGTTTTGCCAGCATACGTCATGAAACTCTTTTGAGCGGTGGGATGTGCCCATACCGTCTATCTGCACTATTATGAATCCCAACTCCGCAAGTCCCGTAAAATGCCCGAACCAGGGCCTGAACGATTTTGGAACATGGGCTGAATGGGGACCGGCATAAATGGCTTCAATAACGGGGTAAGATCTTGAGGGGTCGAAATTAGCCGGACGGTATATATTACCCCAGATATCGGTTTTTCCGTCTCTGCCTTTTGCAACGAACACTTCGGGTTGTTGCCATCCTCTTTCCCTTAAATCGCTTATGTCTGCTTTTTCAAGCTCCATCAGGATGTTTCCGTCACTTGCGCATCTGAGAACGGTACGGGGGGGCATATCGATACGGGAGTAATTGTCGACAAAATATTTGTAGTCCCTTGAAAATGTTGCAGAATGGTTTGCTTCTTCCGGGGTCAGTTCAGTCAGTCCGGTACCGTCAAAATTGACCCGGTAGTAGCGGACAGGGTAGGGGTCTTCTCCTTCATGCCTGCCTGCTCCCCTGAAAATGACCTGCCGGAGGCTGTCATTTACATTTTCCACACCTCTTACC
>PUMT01000001.1 GCA_003551495.1 Bacteroidota bacterium | reverse complement strand
TGGCTTTACTTTACAGGGATTATGACCGTGATTACCATGCAAGATACGGAAATGCATTTGCAGAGGGAACCCGCCCCGTCAATGAAAGGGGAATATACACAGGAGTAGAGCTGCATATTTTGCAAAACCTTAAAATATCGGCCTATTATGATGCATACTCTTTCCCCTGGCTGCGTTACGGAGCATATGCCCCTTCAAGGGGTTCCGATTTTCTTGTTCAGGCAGATTACAGCTTCTCGCCAAACGTTCAGATGTATTGCCGGCTAAGGCACCGTTCAAGGCAGGTCAATTCGCCCATTTCGGAAGGGAGGATAAGAAGCCTTCTTGAAACCGGTGATACCCGGATCAGGTATCATATAAATTATCATGTTTCATCTGCACTGGAATTTAGAAACAGGCTGGAGTATGCCAGATATGAAAGAGAAGGTGGGCCGGATGAAAAGGGATTTATGGTTTACCAGGATATTCTCTGGCGCCCGGAGAATATTCCGTTGTCAGTTGCTTTCAGGTATGCACTTTTTGAAACGGATTCTTACAACACCAGAATGTATGCTTATGAAAATGACGTGCTATATGCATTTTCATTTCCTCCCTATTATGACAGGGGTTACCGGACTTATCTGACGGCAAGGTATACCCTGAGTGAATCGGTGGATATATGGATGCGTTATGCTCTGACTGTATTACCGGGGAGGGAGACGATCGGTACGGGATTGAATGAGATAGAGGGCAACAGGCGTTCTGAGGCAAAGGCACAGATAAGGATCAGGTTTTGAACAGCTTGTCCTCACGGGTTTTTATATCCTTTATATTAAGCTGAATACTCTTTTTGTTCCTGTAATTGTTCTCTTCAATTGTGAAGCAGATATCGAAAGGTATGCCTGCATTTATGAGGTGGTAATGATCGGCCTGATTGAATCCTATTGCATGGATCACTATATCCGGTGTTTTTTCACTTGTGACTCCAAGCTTGAGGTGTTCACCTGAAGAGCCGACCCTTTTAACCATTTCCTTGTCATATACCTGCTCCGCTTTGAAAACAGGTGAAGAGTTTCCCGGTCCGAATGGCTCAAACCTGCGCAGCGTGTTAAAAAACCGGGGAGTTATTTTGTCAATCGAAATAAGCGAATCCACCTCTATTTTAGGAACAAGCATATCCTCATCAATTGCAGAAGCCACTTCCTTTTCGAAACGCTCACGGAAAGCAGGGATATTTTCTATTTTCATTGTCATACCTGCAGCATATGTGTGTCCGCCAAAATTGACCAGCAGGTCGCTGCAGCTTTCCATTATCCGGTAAAGGTCAAATCCCGGTACAGATCTCGCCGATCCTGTTGCCATGCCGTTTGATTCTGTTAAAACAACAGTAGGCCTGTAATATGTTTCAATAAGACGGGATGCTACAATCCCTATTACGCCTTTATGCCATTTGGGGTTGAAGAGTACGGTGGACTTCCTCTCTTTTTCAGCAGGGTCTGAAGCGATCATTTCAATCGCCTGGTTGGTTATCCGCCTGTCAATACTCTTGCGGTCGTTGTTGAATATATTGATCGCATCTCCTATCTTACGGGCAAGTTTGTCATTGCTTGATATAAGCAGGTCAACAGA
Organism: Bacteroidota bacterium; assembly: GCA_003551495.1. Lineage (GTDB taxonomy): Bacteria > Bacteroidota > Bacteroidia > Bacteroidales > PUMT01 > PUMT01. The sequence goes on along the minus strand of PUMT01000001.1, from coordinate 2,400 downwards.
CTTTCTGCCGGATTTCATCCTGCCGGCAGCATTGATGGGCGGCCCAATACGGAATATAATGTCGTCAATTCCGATTGTTTTATTTTCAAGTCCGGCAATTTTTATAATCGATTTTAATCCGGTACAGGGATCCGTGTTCAAACGTTCTAGTCCGAAATAGGCAAGCACCCTGTTTTCCCCTGTTATTGGCACTATATCGGATGCTATGCTTACAGCTACCAGATCAAGCAGACCTGACAGCTCCTCAAAAGAGAAACTGTTGTCTATTTTGCATATCCCCTGCATGAGCTTAAAACCTACACCACATCCGGAAAGGTCCTTGAAGGGGTAATTGCAATCTGACTGCTTCGGGTCAAGTATTGCATAAGCATCGGGCAGTGTACCGTCGGGCATATGATGATCGCAGATAATGAAATCTATTTTTTTCTCATTGGCATATGCAACTTTTTCCACCGCCTTTATCCCGCAGTCAAGTGCAACGATCAGCTTCACATTGTTGTCGGCAGCGTAATCTATTCCTTCATAGCTTATTCCGTAGCCTTCGGTGTAGCGGTTGGGAATATAATAGAGCAGGTCAGGGTAATACTTTTTAAGAAAAGAGTAAACCAGTGCTACGGATGTAGTTCCGTCAACGTCATAATCACCGTAAATAAGGATGCTTTCTTTGTTCCTTATTGCATCCAGTATTCTGAGAGCTGCTCTTTCGAGGTCCTTCATAAGGAATGGATCGTGAAGGTCTCCCAGGTCAGGATTGAAAAACACCCTTGCTTCCTCAAAGGTTCTGATCCCCCTCTGCACAAGCAGGCTGGCAAGGACGGGATCAATTCCCAGATCTGTGGCAAGGGAGTTGACGTGCTCATCAGGACTTTGCTCTTTCATTACCCATTTCTTGTCCATTTGACAGAGAGGTTAATAGTTTTAACTGTTTTTAAGATTTACGCTGAAAAGGTCTGAAAAATGATGTTTTATCTTTTCACTGACTTCCACTACATCCTGCTTTTCTCCCATCTCTTTTTGGAGCGAGGTAACCCCTTTGTCTGCCATTCCGCATGGATTGATATATCCGAAATAGCTTAGATCGGTATTTATGTTGAAAGCAAAACCATGCATTGTAACATACCTGCTTGCCCTGACACCGATTGCACAAATCTTCCTGGATTTTCTGCTGTCACCAGCATCGAGCCAAACGCCGGTTGAATTATCCATTCGTGTCGAGTTGATACCGTATTCTGAGAGAGTCCTGATTATTGTTTCCTCAAGCAGGTAAATGTACTGTTTTACTTGTAATCCCAGTGCTTCAAGGTTGAGTATGGGATAGCCAACCAATTGTCCCGGGCCATGATAGGTTATATCACCACCCCTGTTAATCTTGTAATAGGTTGCCCCGATCTTTTGAAGGAAGTCGGGGTTAATCAGCAGGTTTTCCCCGGCACCGCTTTTGCCAAGGGTAAAAACATGGGGGTGTTCACAAAACAGCAGGTAGCCTGCATCAGTCTTATCAGTATTGCTGCGGTTTGATGTGGCGGTTGTTCTGCTTGCTAAAACTTTATTAAATATGTTTTCCTGGTAATCCCATGCTTTTTTATAGTCAATTGTTTTCAGATCCTGAAAAATAACTATTCTCATTATATATTTTGTTGTTTTTTTCCGATGCAATTCCCGCATGTCTTTGTGCAAGGTAGGAAGAACGTACAAGCGGACCGCTCTCAACGAACCTGAACCCTTTCTTAAGTCCCTCTTCCCTGAAGCGGTCAAAAACTGCGGGTTTAATATACTCTTTTACAGGCATGTGCTCTTTTGTGGGTGCCAGATACTGGCCAATGGTCATCACGCTGCAACCTGTATTTACAAGGTCATCCATAGTTTCGAGCACCTCGTTGTATGTTTCTCCAAGTCCTGCCATTATACCCGATTTTGTAACAATACCTGAGCGGGAAATATATTCCAGAACCCCGAGGCTTGTTTCGTAACGGGCATTGCTTCTAATCTCCGGTGTAAGTCTTCTGACGGTTTCAAGATTATGGGAGATCACTTCCGGGGCTGCAGCCGTTATTTTGTCAAGTTGCTTCCTCTCCCCACTGAAATCTGGAATCAGTACCTCAATTGTAGTATCCGGATTCAACTTTTTTACAGCCCTGATGGTTTCTGCCCAAATTCCGGCGCCGCCATCTTCAAGATCGTCCCTGTCAACAGAGGTGATTACGCAATGCCTAAGTCCCAGTATTTGAACAGAATTGGCTATGCGCACAGGTTCATCCTTATCAGGAGGAAGTGGCCTGCCGGTTTTGACACCGCAAAATTTGCAGTTGCGCGTGCAAATATCTCCCAGTATCATAAATGTTGCTGTACCGTTGCCCCAGCATTCACCGGTATTGGGACAATTACCGCTGGTGCAAATGG
>PUMT01000273.1 GCA_003551495.1 Bacteroidota bacterium | reverse complement strand
TATTGCAATTAAAAAACCTGATGTTGTTTTCGTAGCTATGGGTTCTCCTAAACAGGAAATCCTAATTCAGGAAATGCAAAAAAAACATTCAGCTATTTATCAGGGTTTAGGAGGAAGTTTTGATGTTTATTCTGGTCATGTTAATAGAGCTCCACAATGGTGGATCGATAATAACCTGGAGTGGGCCTATCGATTAATTAAACAACCATTCAGAATAAAGAGGCAAGTTCATTTATTAAAGTTTTTGACTAAATTATTATTAAAAGGAATTTAAAAAATTCATTTTTCTATTATATTTGATAAACCTCATTATAAATGAAAATCCTCTCTGTTGTAGGTGCCAGGCCGAATTTTATGAAAATAGCTCCTTTTGTTAGAGTTATTGATAATCACAACCGTAATACTTCGGAAAAGGTAGATCATATCCTTGTGCATACCGGCCAGCATTACGATGTGAGGATGTCTGAGGCTTTTTTCAGGAGCCTGGGTATTCCGGATCCGGATATAAACCTTGAAGTTGGTTCGGGTACTCATGCAGAGCAGGTGGGACAAACAATGATCGCATTCGAAAAGGTTTTGAATAAGGAGAAACCTGACTGGGTGGTGGTGGTTGGCGATGTTAATGCTACTCTTGCATGTTCGGTTACTGCCAAAAAGGTTGGTGTAAAAGTTTGCCACATTGAAGCCGGATTGCGGTCGGGTGATATGAGCATGCCCGAGGAGATAAACAGACTTGTAACTGACCGTTTAAGTGATCTTTTGCTTACTCCCGATAAGATCTCAATTGAAAATTTACGTAAAGAAGGTGTTCCGGAAGAAAGTATTGTGTTTGTTGGAAATATAATGATAGACACACTTGAGCAAAACAGGGAAAAGGCTGATTCTTTAGCCCTAAGGGAGATAATTCAAAAAAACCTGTGCAGGGATTTTTCATGGAACGGTCTTGATGTTGAAGATGGTAATTATGCACTAATGACAATGCACAGGCCTTCTAATGTTGACAGCAAAGAAGTCCTGGAGCCTCTTATAAGGTTTATTGTTGATGATGTTTGCAGTGAAAAGGCTTTGTTATGGCCTCTACACCCTCGTTCATTGAAGAACCTTAAAGAGTTTGGATTGTGGGATATGCTCTCATCTAATCCTAATGTTGTGTTGCTTGAGCCTGTTGGTTATCATGAAATGCTGAGGATGAACATGGGTGCTTCACTGATGCTGACTGACAGCGGGGGACTGCAGGAGGAGTGCTGTGTGCTTGGTACTCCCTGTCTGACATTAAGGTGGAATACCGAAAGGCCTGTTACATTGAAAGAGCATGGTGGTGCAAGTGTATTGGTCGGCAACAATATTGATAACATACGAAAGGCTTTTAAAGAAATCTTACTTCAGGAAACAAAGCCTAAAAGGCCTGAGTTATGGGACGGGAACACTGCCCAAAGATGCCTTGATGCTATTTTGAATTTTCCAGCTTAGAATCTTCTTTAAAAAAGCAGAATGAGTGACAGTTTCAGGCTTAAATTCAGTGATGCTTTATCTTGACAACACTCCCCTCCTCTTGAGGCTTAACATTACAGCCAGATTATCCCCGTACATATCGCCCCTGTCTGCTGCAAGTGTTATGCCGGCGGTCATGTTTAAAAAATTAACAGGCCTGCTGAGTTCAAGCATCCAGCTTAGCTGGTCCCTTCTTTCGTCATAAGGCCTTGAATGGGTGCCCAGATTCCTCGACAAAGTCAACAAAGTCCGGTACAGCACCTCGCCACCCAGGTAACCCCTCAAGCCCAAATGGTGGGCTATCACCCGGTTGTTTTCTGTGCCAAACTCTGCATTTTCATTGAAGAATGTGGACGTTATCAGCGGGGTTCCTATGGTGTACCCGTAATAAGTCCACCCTGACCGGTAATGACTGTGATTGAAATAGTTGTCATTACCTACCAAACCTTCTTCCATACAATGCTCCGGTCCGCTCTGATGTGTTGTGTGAAGAAATTCGTAAGTAACGGCTTGCAACAGCCTCTTTTCTTCTTTAAAACTGAGCCATATCCCCCACAGTCCATCCGGGAAGTTCTGGCGCCTCATCCCTGAACCATCCTCAAATACATCCTGCAGGTAAATACCTGCCGAATAGTTTTCATTGTTATAATCTACTCCCACATTCCTTGAGCCCACATCATTGCCTATCTTGTTGATTACCCAGCCTTCAGGTGAGCCGGGATGGTCGGGATTGGCTCTCCGGTTGAAGAAGACACGCAAAAAGGCATCGAAATCGTCCGGATAGGGCTCTTCCTGTCTTGGAGAGCTTCCTGCCCATTGGTTGTAATGGTTGATTCCGTAGTAGAAGTTCAGTGGGAAGCCACCTCCAATCCTTATATAAATATTTTTATGATGCAGCCATACATTACTTGCATACCTTCCTTCCTCGAACCAGCCGTGTGACAACACTCCCTTTATTTCTGCAAAGCCTCTTGTATAGGGTATTTCGACATAATCCGGAATGCCAATTTCAACTTTTGGCATTGGCCTGGCATTGCCCGACCAGATTATGGAACCGCTGGATATATCGGGCAGCTTGCTTCCTACAACTTCTTCCCACATTCCTGCCCTTAACCTGATAAGGTTATTGTAGGTTACTCCTGCATAGCCCTGGTGGATCCACACATCTTCATTGCTGCCGGCTCTCCCGTAAAGCTCTATCCCGTAATTGTAATCAAAAAGCCTGGACGTATCTTTTTGACTATGCAGGCTTATCTCCATTGCTCCGGCATTCCTGTCGGTATAATATTTCCCGGAATTGTTTGATATTATCCAGAAAGGTGCCTGACCGCCGAAGCCTCCGAGAGTAGTAACCCCTGCCTCCCATTCAGGCAGCTTGAACTGTGCAGATAGGGAAGATGGGAACAATAGAAGCATTGCATATAATGAGAAAAAAACTGTTTTTTTAAATGAAAGAATACACATGGATTATTCCTGTTTGGAATGTAAGCTTTTATGACTTTTACCGGTTGGTTTGTCAGGCTAAGCAAAATTAATGTTTTTTGGATATTTTATCACACCGGCTTGCAGGATAATTGCAAAATTTAGTAAATTGCAGTTATATACCAAAGGAATGAAAGGGAAAATAATATGAAGCAACCGGTACAGGAAGGTAAAAATAAAAAGACCAGGAAACGGGAAGTGGATGCAATGATCAGTTTGCTGGATGATCCTGATGAGGTTATATTTAATACCGTTTCGGGCAGCCTTCTTGATATGGGGAGTGATATAATTCCAAGACTTGAAAGGGCATGGGAGGAGTCTATGAGTTCCCTGTTCCAGGAAAGGATTGAATCTATAATCCAGAAGCTTCAGTTCAAAAATGTTAAAAGGGACCTGTCATCCTGGGCAGTAAGGGGAGGTAAAGACCTGCTCGAAGGTGCATGGCATGTTGCACGTTACCAGTACCCCGATATAAGCTTCAGCGACCTGGACAGGCAAATTGAAGAAATAACCAGGGAAGTGTGGCTGGAGCTTAATGAAAATCTTACAGCCCTTGAAAAAACGAGGATCCTGAACCATTTTTTCTATAAAGTTCATAAATTCAACCGTAACAGCATCAACTTCTACGCACCACAAAACTCTTATATAAATCTTGTGCTGGAGAGCAAAAAAGGCAACCCCATTACGCTTGCAATATTATATGCCGTTATTGCAAGAAAACTTAATATGAATATCTATGGTGTTAACCTGCCGAAGATATTCCTGCTTGCCTATACCCTGAACCCGGTTGACGAAAACAGCAGTGAGGAACCGGTAGTGCTGTTTTATATCAATCCCTACAACAAAGGGGCAGTGCTGGGGAAAAAGGATATTGACCTTTATGTGAAGGAGCAGAAGCTTATGGTCCGAAAATCATTCTATCTTCCCTGCAGCAATATTGAAATAATTCAGCGGCTTCTGCTGAACCTGATCTTCTCATACGAAAGGATTGCCTATCCCGATAAGCTTGAAGACCTGAAAGAACTGCTGAAAACTGTTAAAAAGGGTTAACTCTCCTGACTTACT
>PUMT01000189.1 GCA_003551495.1 Bacteroidota bacterium | reverse complement strand
CATATTTATCAACAATTTAATGCATTAAAATGTTCGGTGATCTGATATACTGATAACATGCAAATCAGAAAGGTATTTTGACCAGGACAGACTCTGGAAGTCCGGATAAAACTTTAGTAATTATGATATGATACGCTATTTTGGGCCCTGAACCGGATTAACCCCTATAATACTTTAATCCGGAATGTTATTTACGCCAGCATTTCGGAAACAAACCTGTCAATTTCGCTTCTGTCGATTTTTGACATGCTTTCCCTGATGCCGGCGATCTTTTTCACAATCATCCTCTGTAAAAGGTTCATCTTTTCAAAAAGAAACTCCCCTCCAGCATAACATATACTTTTTGCATGAGAACGCAAACCGGACGGAAAGGCGTTTTCAAACTGCTCAGCATAGTTTGGCCTGTTCATGCCACACATGAAAAGACCAACCTCCTTCTTCAGCAACTCATTAAGGTGTCGGGAACAGAACTTTTTCACAGATGGCTGAATAGCGCCGGCATGTATTGAACCGCCAATTATTATCCTGGAAATTTCAGTTATGTCGGGATCAGGACATTCCCGGAGATCTATGAGTACGGTTTTTTCCGGTCCAATCCTTTTACGTATAATATTTGCAACTTTCGCAGTTGTTCCATGAGTGGTGGTGTAAATAACTGCAGTCAGCATTTTGTAAACTTTTTGGGATGACTGCAAGTTACGCAAAATATATGGCATAGCAGCTGTAAACATATACACTTCAAAAGCCGGATACTACTGTTTTGTGATTTTGAACTTACCTTATTCATACCCGATTGCAAACCTCAAAACTAACCCATGCGGCTCCACAGGAGGGTGACAGATCGTAAAAATCTTATATCAAAAGATAAATTGTGAATAACTTATTGCTTACTTTTACAGCTTCTGATTTGATAGCTGACTGACACAGATGGCCAAGGTTATTCTGCTTCTGAATCCGGTTTACGTAACCCTTTTCTGGGCAATTGCCCTTTCTTTCGAAAACAGAAAGCAAAAGGTACCGAAACTGTTCCTGGGCAGGTCCATGTTCGTAGCCTTTATCGTCTACCTGTCACACCTTTTCTACTTCACTGGTCAGTACGCTGTTTATTATTACATGGACAGTGTCTATACTCTTGCATCTTTGCTGGTTTACCCTCTTTTCCATATCTATGTCAGACTGCTCACGGTTGACAAATGGTTCTCGTTCAAAACACACGGAAAATACCTCGCACTGCCGTTAATTGTATTTTTAATGCATCTGACCGGTTACATGCTGATGGAAAAGCAACAGGCAATACATTACCTTACAGCAATAGTTCCCGGCAATGAAAGTTACTCCGGCATAAGCCGTTATATGGATATGGTCTATTTAATGTTCCGCATAGTTTTTGTTTCCCAGGTTTTTTATTATCTGTACAGGAATTACAGGCTTATATCGGTTCATAATAACAGGATTGGGGATTTTTATTCAAATCTGGAAAAGATGAGCCTGAACTGGGTGCAGTTCTTTAATTTTTCAATGGCTGCAACTTCCCTTGCGAGTGCCACCGTAGCAGTACTCGGAAGAGACATGTTTACTGCCAGCACACTCTACCTGGTTTTCCCTTCAGTTGTTTTCAGCGTTATGTTGTTTCTGATCGGATTGCTGGGGAATATGCAGGGTGATGTAAAGATTGATGTACAGAATGACACTCATAATTCGGCCCATGAAACTGTTCCGCCGCCTGAACGGCCACCTGTACCTGCTGATGCGGCTGATAAAAAAAACAGTCCGGTAAGAAAAGAGACAATGGCAGAGGAGAGTTACCCTGAGAAATTGATGGATGGGATGGAAAATATTTTCAGGGAAAAGATGATATTCAGGAACCCCGACCTCAAAATATGGGATGTTTGTAATATGCTGGGGACTAACAGGACTTACGTGTCAAAAATAATCAACAATCACTTCAACCGCAATTTCTGCAACCATGTAAATTATTACAGGGTTGAATATGCAAAAAAACTGCTTTATGAGAACAGACGCCTTACCAATGAGGAGGTTGCAGATCTTTCAGGCTTCGGGTCGGTAAACTCCCTTTACAGGGCTTTCCGCTTACATGAAAAGAAATCTCTTGGTGATTTCAGGAAGGAACAGTACCGGACATCCTCCTCCTGAGTTCCCTGTACTCCTCCCAGTCAAATTTCTCCAGAAAATCAACCGCTTTCCTTGCACCTGCCAGGAAAAGCTCAACCTGCCTGTCAACCGGCATGCTGAAATCCAGCCAGTTAAAATCCTTGTCGGCATCCACATAGCAGATAAGCCTGTTATAGTCAGGATTTCTTACCAGGAAATCGTAATCGTGAAGTTGCCTCATAGTACCGATCAATGCTCCGGCTTTTCCACCCGGACCTGCAACCTTGCTGTGTTCATTCCTCCAGGTGCTGAGCCTTACACCGAAAGTGGGCTTTTTGGGAACTCCGTTCCTGAGGTGAAAAGCATTGATTGGAAAGTTGGAAAGCAGTCCACCGTCAGCAAAGCTCACCTCTGAAGGGATCTTTCCGTGATATCCGGCATGTTTTCTCCAGGGAGTCTTTTCCCGGGGAAGTGAACTGTCTTCATATTCGCCGCCAAACGGGATGTTTTTCACAACCATCGGCTGAAAAAAGTAAGGCACAGACATGGATGCCCTCACAAACAGGGCTGGATTGACCGACAAAGGGTCTTTCCAGTACAGTCCGGCCATTTCCGGGAACACAACCTTGGTTTTGGTTGTAATATCCGCAGTGATAATCTTTAGCTCAGCCTTTCTCAGTATGGGGGTGTTGTTACGTGATCGGTCAAACAGCAAAGGAACACGTGCCCTGTGCCTGTTCAGGTCTTCCAGGGTATTAATTCCAAATTCCGACAGTCCGGTGCTGACCCACTTCTCAAATTCATTGCCGGGATTAATGCCGAGGTCTCTTCTCAAAACCCTATATATCCTGAAGGCATTCAGCAGAAGATAAAAATTGAAGCAGCGTCCGCCCTCTATATAACGGGTAATAAGCCTTTTCAGGGCAGGATGCCCGTCAACAAATCCTGAAATATCCTTTTCGGAGATCATCTTCAGGACTCTCCCGGAAACCGGTTCTCCTGTGGTTCCGGCGCAAGCCATGAGCATGGCACTTATTGCACCGGCAGATGTGCCTGCCAGACTGAAAAAACGGATCCCTGCCTTCTCCATTATGAAAATGTATCCTGCAAGAGCTATCCCCAGTACTCCTCCACCCTCCTGTACCAGGTCAACATACTGACAACCACTGCTGTCGATTATATCCGAACAGACCTTCCTGTCCAGCCCATTTTCCTTTACCCGCCTTAACAGGCCAAGGATTTCACTGTTTTCGGTAAACTGCTTCATCTGGTAATGAGCATTTCGGTAATGGATGTATCCCGCTCCGTATGATGCTGCCTTCCCCCTCCCCTGAAGTCTTGCAAGCATTTCAGGTATAAACAAAACCGGATAAATGCCGGCCTGATCCAGCTTCCCCGGAAAGCTTACAGGTATTTCCGGCCATTTATTATCCTCCGGCCTTTACTGCTTTTCACCTTCCCCGTTAAATCGCTCCAGCCGGGTATAAATCTCATAGCACACCCATGCATCCGTAGCGGCATAATGTAACTGTGAATCTGTAAGTGTTTCGCTTTCCCAGTTTGATATCTGTTCCTTTTTGGATATGTGAATGCCAAGAACTATCGCGGCAAGTTTCCTCAAACCGTTACTCTCTATACCGAACTGGTTTACATAATCCTGCAGCTCTACGAATCCGGCCGGGTCAAATAGCTCTATCTGCTGAAGTCCAGCAATATCATCCTTTATGGCAACTCCTGCCTTTGTAACCCGGTGACTGGAAAGGATATCTGCAAGCTGCTGAGGCAAGCCGGTTCTGTTCAGCCGGAAAAGAAAGGCCTTATCGCTTACCGCAAACTGAAGAAGTGATATACTATTAAATACTCCTTTCCGGAAAGCAGGCTTTGTTTCGGTATCAAACCCCATCACATCATACCTGCCCATCATCTCAACT
>PUMT01000167.1 GCA_003551495.1 Bacteroidota bacterium | reverse complement strand
TAAGTTTTCTGCGCTCTTCTTCGGCGCTATCCAGCAAATCAACAATTATATCGAATTTTTGTTTCAAACTAATTACCAGTTGATCCTGATCATTGTCCATTTGCCTGTTTCATTTACAAATTTAACCAAGCTTTTGCAATTACAAATATAAGTTAATTTTTCTTCTCTAAAAGCATGCAAAAAGATTATCTTATTACATTATAAACGGGCAGTGAAATTCTATTAGCATATAATTTCACATTTCAATTTTTTAACTTAAAAATAATAAAAAGTAACTGCTAAGCAAATAAATTACGCCGAAACTGTGTAATTTTACATTTTCCGTTATTACTTACTACGAAACCCTCAAGTTATTCGTTACGATATTATGGAAAAAATTTGCTCCTTTTTTCTTGTATTGCTTTTTGCTGTGGTTTTAAGGGGTTCAGGCAACTGTAAAGATGGAGAAGGAAGCACCGGGGAGTTTGCCGGTGAAGCTGAAACTACAGATGGCAGTATTACCGGTGACTTCTCCGGTGAAGCTACAAGTGGCAGAAACGCCGGGGGTTTTTCCGGTGAAGCTACAAGTGGCAGAAACGCCGGGGGTTTTCCCGGTGAAGCTGCAAGTAGCAGCAAAGCCGGGGGTTTTTCCGGTGAAACTACAAGTGGCAGAAACGCCGGGGGTTTTTCCGGTGAAACTGCAAGTGGCAGAAACGCCGGGGGTTTTTCCGGTGAAACTGCAAGTAGCAATATTATAAGGGACTTTACCAACGAGGCCGAAACCGGCAACAGCACGGGAGGTAATGAAACGGAGCTGGTACTTGACAGCTTTGAGCCCGGTTACCTGCAGCTCCCTGTTACCATACCGGTTCAGCTGTCGGCAAATTTCGGAGTGATCAGGAGCAACAGCCTTCATGCCGGAATCGACATAAGAACAGGCGGCAGGACAGGTGAAAAAGTGGTTGCCGCAGCCGGGGGATATGTCAACAGGATAGCTGTTTCGCCAACAGGTTACGGCAGGGCTCTCTACATTCAGCATCCTAATGGACTTGTAACGGTTTATGCCCATCTTGACGAATTTGAGGAAGAGATAGAACAATATGTGATCAACGAGCAGTACAGGAGAAGAAGCTTCAGCGTTGACCTCTACCCTCCCCGGGGTAAGTTCTCATTCAGTCAGGGCGACTTCATTGCCTATTCCGGAAATACAGGTTCCTCAAGCGGGCCGCATCTTCACTTCGAGGTACGCGACGGTGCAACCCACACTCCAGTCAATCCCCTTCTATTCAATCTCAATATTCCCGACAACAGGCCTCCCGTAATATACTATCTTGCCATTTACCCGCTGGACAACAACAGCTTCGTTAACGGAAGCCGGGAAAGCCTTATCCTGCCGGTTACAGGCGGGAACGGCCGGTTCAGGATCAATGCACCTGTACCCACCGTTCACGGGCATATTGGTTTCGGGATTAAAGCCAACGACTACATGGACGGCACCTGGTTCAGAAAGGGGCCCCACTCCATTGAGCTGCATGTTGACAGGGAAATGGTCTACCGTTACGAAATCAACAGACTCTCCTACAGTGAAATGCGCTACGTGAACAGTCTTATTGACTACAGGGAGAGGGTTTTGAACAGCCGCAACATTCAAAGGTTATTTATCCAGCCAAATAACAATCTTAACATTTACACCTCCCACAAAAACAGGGGAGTGGTCTCTTTCACCGAAGAGGGTACCGTTCCTGTAAGGATAGAAGTGAGTGATGTGGCCGGCAACAGCTCTGCCCTTGGATTTGATGTAAATACTGTTCCCTTTCCGGCCGCCCCGGAAACCAGAGTGCCCGGTAATATGCCTGAAAACTTCAAGATGATAATGAGGTATAATTCGCCCAATAACTTTACAAATGACATGGTAAGGGTTTCAATACCCGAAGGAGCCCTTTACGACGATATTATGTTTGAATATAAAAGTACCGGAATGCCTGACGGACAAGGGACAATTCACCATATACACAACAGGTACACCCCCCTGCATATAAATTACAACCTGTCCCTGAGAGCAGACACCATTCCGCCCCGTCTAAGGCAAAAAGCCCTTCTGGCATATGTGGTAAAGAATGAGAATGGCAACATAAATATAAGTTCAGCCGGGGGTACCTGGAACAACGGTTATGTGACAGGCCGGACAAACCGTTTTGGAAAATACACTGTAGCGATCGACACTATACCGCCTGAAATAGTACCACTAAATATTTCCGGTAACAGGGACATGTCGGGTGAAAACGGGATCAGGTTCAGGATAAAAGATGAGCTGTCGGGCATAGGAAGCTATAACGGATATATTGACGGCGAATGGGTGCTGTTTGAATACGATGCAAAGAACGACCTGCTCTTTTACCATTTCGACCCCGGACGCATCGGTAAAGGAAAAGAAAGGGAACTGGTGCTGAAGGTAGAAGACCGCAGGGGGAACGAATCCGCTTACCGCGTTAATTTCCTCTACTGAAGATTTTATTGATATAAAAATTATTACTTGTAAAAAATTATTTGTAATATTGCAGCCGATTTCGAGAAACAGGAACCTAAAATATTCGATGATGGACTTAATGCAGGAAGTTGAAAAGGAATACAGGAAAGAGAACAATTTCCCAAAATTCAGCAGCGGTGATACAATAACCGTTCATTATAAGATCAAGGAAGGAAACAAGGAACGTATCCAGCAGTTCCGGGGTGTTGTTCTTCAGCGTCGCGGAATAGGACTTGCTGAAACTTTCACGGTCAGAAAAATGTCAGGCAATGTTGGTGTTGAAAGGATATTTCCTGTACATTCACCTTTCATTGAAAAGATAGATATTAACAAGACCGGTAAGGTTCGCAGGGCAAAAATATTTTACCTGAGGAAGCTGACCGGTAAAAAAGCAAGAATAAAGGAAAAAAGGGTTTAGGATTAGTATTGACAAAAAGAGGGGCTGTCTGAAAAAGGCAGCCCCTTTTTTTGATAATATTACTCCTCCTGCTTCAGGTTTTCCACCCTTTTGCGTGCCTCCTCAACAACCTGATCCGCTCGTGCATCGGCTTCTTTTATGAGTTTGTCAGCCGAATTCTGGCCTTCTTCCCTGATCCTGTCAGCTGCACGCTCCGCTGCCAGAACTGCAAGCCTGCCCCTGCCTTCAGCCTCTTTTTCTACCTGTACCGCCCTTTGTTCTGCCTCCTTTATCACTTTATCAGCAGCCTCTTTTGCCGCTCCCCTTATCTGCGAGGCACGGCGTTCGGCTTCTTCCATTATCTGTTCAGCGCGGACTGACAATTCTTCCCTGACGGCCGTTTCCGCCTGTTCAACCCTCCTTTCAATCTCTTCAGTAGCCCTTTCAGTTACCTGCTCCTTTATCCGGGTAGCTGCCGTAGCGAGTCCTTCCCCGGGATCCACAGTAATCCGGGGATCGGAAAATGTGCCGGTGATTTTCACATCCACATTCACATGGTCCCCGGGGGTAAAATCCAGACCCCTTGACGAAGCACGGGAGACCAGATCGTCCAGCAACTGATTCGCGCCTGAGCCAAAAGCCGACCTTGGTATTCTCATTGAAGAGACATAGTTCATTGTGCGGTCGAGTCCCTGATCCCCGGCTATCATCATATCAACCGGACCCATTCTGAAATTGACCGGATCGATCCTCAGCCTGCCGTCGCTTATATAAAAATTAATATCAAGGTCCCGCAACACATTGGTTGTGCCTTCGCTTAACCTTAAAACCGAAGCAAGCCTGTCAAATGTCGTTGAACTTACAACCTCCACACGTGAGGTCTGAAGTCCCCCTCTCGCATCAACCGATTCCATAACCGGCATAAAATCGCTGCCCAGGGTACTCCTGAAGCTCATCTGTGCCGAAAAAGCCCCCCTCAGGTCGCGTGCCACGGGGGTAAGTGACTGCATGGTGTTGAATGTATTAAACGATGAGGGAATATCAAACCTGTTAATATTCATTGACATCTCTGCAAATGGTGTATCCATGTCTGCCGTATTGTACTCACCTGTTAACGTTACAGATCCCCCGAGCATGTTCATGGCCAGATTGTCCATTACCACCCTTTTATCTGCTACCCTGATACTTCCTTTAATATCAGATATTTCCATCTTCTGAAAATAGACTTTCCCTATCGAGGATGAGAATGTGAAATCTATATCTGAAGGTACCTCAATAAGGCTTAGCTGCAAAGTGTCGGTCTTTTCAGGCTCTTCTGCCTCAAATGCAAGCAGTTCATTGAGGTCTATCAGAGGTGAGGTTAGAGAAAGCCTCCCCTTTAATACCCCGTCGGAAAAGACATATGGGATAAAATTTTCAAGCCTTCCGTTAATTGACATTTCAGTATCTCCCAACACCATGTTGAGCACCGGCATATCCACAAAGCGGGGGGAGAAATCCATACGTGCAGCAGGTACAGACACACCGTAGGGCAGGTTTTCGTCTTCATACCCGAAACCGGTCAGCTCAATATGGCCGTCAGCCCCAAATTCTTCAAACCTCTCATTTTCAATATATGACAACAGGCCGTTCAGCATAACGGAAGCATCCAGAATACCCTTCAAAACCATACCTTCAAGTGGCATAATATCAGCAATGTCACCAAGATCCAATCTCCCCCTGGCCATTGCATCAATATGCGGATCACTCACCGGGGAAGTCACAGCAAGTCTCATATCAAATGGATTCCCGGCAAGCTCGGTATAAAAGCGCCTGAGGTTGATGAACGACCTGTCTTCATCCTCCCCGTCGTACATAACCCCCATATCCACACTTATATTACTTGCTGATGCAGGAAACCCCTGGTATCTGAAACTGCCGTTTTCGACTTTAACCTCAAGTCCGGCCGAAGGCATCTTTCCTCCACCCATAAAACCCCGGGCAAACCCCTCTACGGATATCTGTCCGGTTGTTTCCATATTATCCATCCCGGCCATATAAACTGCAGGCACAAGCGACAGCAACGTTTCCAGTCCGGTTTCCACCGAATAAAAGTCCAGGTCCATCTCCATTCCACCTGACGGAACAGCAAGAAAGCCGTCAACTCCCATAGCCAGATTGTTGAGCTTAAGGTCCCCGCCGGTGAAGTCAAACCTGAAATTATTCAGGTCGGCATCCAGCAGGGTGTTAACAACCAAATCAGCATCAGATATATACCGGAAATGATCATACCAGATATTGAAATTGCGCGCAGTGGCCGATATGTCAAGGGATGTTATATCCTGTGTCATATCCCCTTTCATTTGCAGGTCAAGGTTATCAAGAGATACCTTTGTAAGAAAAGGTGCATCATCGTAAATAAACCTGCCGTCCCTTATCTCGAAGTTCCGGAGACTTACGGAGAATTCTGCGGGAGCCTTGTCGGGGTCCGGCGGGTCAACCTCCTCCTTTGGTATCATTATATCCCAGTTAGCCCTCCCGTCCTCCAGTATCTTTGCATTGACGAGCGGGCGGTCGAGTATGACAGACACTACATTAATACCGTCTCCCCTGATAAGACTCATAATATCAAGGACTGAACGGAATGCATCGAACGAAACAAGGGTGTCTCCCTCGAAGTGGTCAATTCCGCTTACTGACAAGTCAGTTAATGCAACATGCAGATTCGGGAAGTTCCGCAGAAGGGAGATCCTTACATCGCTGAACTCAACCCTGGCATTTACGTTCCTGTTTATCTGGTCTCTGGCAATATCAATAATCTTCCCCCTGAAAAGGAAAGGAGTCACAATGATCATCAGAAGCAGGACAGCCAGAACTATACCTGTTATTTTTAATGCTTTTTTCATACCGTTTTTTTACCTTGTTTATGTAAAATTATATCTTTTTTTTTACTCTGTTATTCTATATTTTCAGATATTGCAGAAGCTAATTATAACAGACAATCTGCTGTTCTTTATAACACCTTATCAGATCAAAATGTTATGTCAGATAAAAATAAAAGCAAAGTGGAAAAAGGAAGAAAAATGTGGTCGGATCCCTGGCGATACCGTGAAAGTTTTACGGTAGCCCTCCTGTTGCTGGCAACCGGCATTCTTATTGAACTGGTTACACCTCATCCGGGTGTTACGGTGCCGGGCTTCCCTGCCAATATGTTTACAGGTATGGTCTTTATTACCACCCTTGTATTTCTGCACCTTTTTTACAGGAAGAGTCCACTGGTGAAATGGCTGTCAGGTGTGCCTGCAGCCGTAAGCTCAATAACCCTCTTTTCGCTTGTGGCGCTTTTACTTGGAATAATTCCGCAGCGTGGCGGGTCAGACGGCATTTTTGCCGCAGCAGGCTTTACGCACATCACTAACAGCTGGATGATCGTGATGGCACAAATGTACGTGCTTGCTTCGCTCGGACTTGTAACGCTAAGGCGCTCCTTGCCGCTGAACTGGAAAAATGCCGGATTCCTTCTGAACCATGCCGGGTTGTGGATTGTTATTGCCGGTGCTTCACTGGGCACAGGCGATCTGCAAAGGCTGAAAATGGACCTGCACAAGGGGGAGACCATCTGGTATGGCTATGACGCTCAAAACCGCACATACGAATTACCTTTTGCCGTTAGGCTTGACAACTTCCACATTGAAGAATACCCGCCCAAAGCAGGGATATTTGACGGCCGCACCGGCAGACTGGCAGATGATATCAGGGGTGACCTGCCGCATATATATGAAGGAGATGAGTTCACACTTCCAGGTTACAGAATAACCGTTGAGAAGTTTTTCCCATCAGCCTGGCCTGACGGTGAAGGTTTCATGCAGTCTGATGAAACCGGATCGCCTCCTGCAGCAAAGCTTACCGTCACATCTTCCGGCAGTGGGGAAACCTACTCCGGATGGATCTCATGCGGCAGCTTCCTTATAAGTCCCTCATATATTATGCTGGGAAATAATATGGTGCTGGCAATGACCGAACCCCAGACCAGAAGATACATTTCAGAAGTGCGAATATATACACAGGATGATGAACCAGAGGATAAGATAATTGAAGTGAATGACGCCCCCAGGGTGAGCGGATGGAGGCTTTACCAGTTCAGCTATGATACTTCAAGGGGCAAATGGTCGGAACTGAGCATACTGGAAATAGTACGCGATCCATGGCTGCCTGTCGTCTACACCGGAATATTCATGCTGTTGGCAGGAGCACTGTATATTCTATGGCTGGGGAAAGATATAAAAACGGAAAAAAGTAAGGAGTAAAAAAGATAACCGGCATTAACCGCAAAAAACAATAAAACGAATCTAACAAGAACAAATAATATATTTCAGATATGGAGTGGACAAATTTTCCTTTTTTCGGCGTAACCACAGCACTGCTCTGGGTAATGGGGTCTGCCATTGTCTGGTTCCCCGGAAGCGGCAGGATCAAAAATGCAATTCCCCATATGCTGATCATTGCAGGAATAGCCCTCTTCGGCTTTTTTCTGGCTGCCCTGTGGATAAGTCTTGGAAGGGCTCCCATGCGCACACTGGGCGAAACAAGGTTGTGGTACGCCTTTTTCCTGGGCGCCATAGGTTACATAGCCTATTTAAGATGGAGATACAAATGGTTCCTGTCCTACAGCATAATGATGTCGCTTGTGTTTATCATAATAAACCTTGTTTTTCCTGAGAACTTCAGCAAGACGCTGGTGCCTGCACTGCAGAGCCCATGGTTCGTGCCGCACGTTATAGTATATATCTTCGGCTATGCCCTGCTGGGTGCGGCAACACTTGTGTCGGTAAAAGGACTCTATCTGGATTACTTCCGGACATTCCGCAAATCATTGATAGCACTATCAGATAACCTCGTGTACCTGGGTTTTGCTTTTCTGACACTCGGACTCCTTTTCGGGGCTATATGGGCAAAGGAAGCATGGGGGCACTACTGGACATGGGACCCGAAAGAGACATGGGCTTTCGTTACCTGGCTGGCTTACCTGCTCTATATCCATTACCGGCATTTCCACCCTTCCAGGGTGAGAACACCACTGTGGATGCTGAGCTGCGCCTTCATAATACTGCTTATTGCCTGGTTCGGCGTAAATTACCTTCCCGCTGCCAGGGGCAGCATACATGTCTATACCTGATGTTACCTGAACACAATATCCTTGATTATCTCCTCCCCTGCCTCTTCATTGAGCTTTTCCCTGATGCGTGTCTTCATGTAGGATAGTTCATTGCGCAATATTGGGGACTCAAGGTGAATAAACATTACACCTTTCCTTATATATATCTTTTGCGTACGCCTGGCAACGGACTTCCCCATCAAAGGCTCCCACATCTTTATTATACGGGTTTCATTGACTTTGCGGTCAATCTTCAAGGATTTCAGATATTCCGTTATAACATCAGACAACTTTTGTGTATCGCTTTTTCGCATATAATAGATTAAATTTCCGGTGCCCTCAACAGAAAGAGTACTAAGCAGAATTGATTGATTCAATGTCAAACAGCTTGTATTCAATGTCTACCCCTTTCAATATACCCTCAAGCCTTTCCCTGCTTGTGTCGGTAATAAATATCTGCCCGAAATGGTTGGCCGAAACCAGCTTCACTATCTGCTTAACCCTTATATCATCAAGTTTGTCAAACACATCGTCGAATAAAAGTATCGGGTTGAACCCGTTTATCTTTTTCATAAAATCGAATTGGGCAAGCTTTAATGCAACAAGGTAAGTTTTTTGCTGCCCCTGCGAACCGTCTCTTTTGATAGGGTGTTCCCCAAGCAAAAGCTGCAGGTCGTCTTTATGGATCCCTGCCGTTGTATACTGAAGTATCCGGTCTTTCTCAAGAGATTTCTCCAGAAGTGTTTCAAAACCGGATTCCGACAACTGTGATTCATAGATCAGTCCAACCCTCTCTTTCCCCCTTGAAACAAAATCGTAATAATACTGGAAGATTGGAAGCAGCTTTTCAAGAAACTCAACACGCTTGTTAAAAATCCTGGTACCGGGACCTGTAAGCTGCTGACTCCATAATTCCAGGTTAGCTGAATCATAATACCCCTTGCGGGAAAAATCTTTCAGAAGTGCATTGCGTTGAGTCAGAACCTGGTTGTATTTGATCAGGTCATCGAGATACGATTTGTCATATTGTGATATAACGCCGTTCATATATTTTCTCCTCTCCTCACTCCCTCCGGTTATCAACACGCTGTCTCCCGGAGACACCATCACAACGGGCAGCAAACCGATATGGTCACTGAGCCTTGAGTACTCTTTTTTGTTACGCTTGAACTGCTTTTTTGTATTTCTCTTTACACCGCAATATATATTCTCTTCTTCCTCAAGACGGGAATATGCGCCCTGTATAACAAAAAAGTCCCTGCCATGCTTAATATTCTGACTGTCAACTGCATTGAAGAAGCTTTTGCACATTGACAAATAGTAAACCGCATCCATCAGGTTTGTTTTGCCCGAGCCGTTTTTGCCTGAAAAGCAATTTATCTTCCTGCAAAACTCCATGTCGAGCTGTTCAAAATTCTTGAAGTTGATAAGGGATATGTTTTTCAAAAACATTAAAGGGAAAATTTATTAATTGCCAAATACGGCTTTCTGCTTTCACAATAAAGCCTTGCCCTGTAAAGTTATAATATTGTTTGTAATTAATGATGAAAACAGTTTCGTTTTTGCTGAACCGGTTTCTTTATCACGTGGCCTTAGGGGATAGTCCGGCAAAGAGTGGATCACCCCCCAGGGATTGGGGCACCACCAAAAATTTGAGCAAAGTCCGGAAGGGAATGAGATAATGCCCGGTGGCTTTCCCGGCAAACTCCGGAAGTGAACAGGGCAAAGTACCTCAGGAATGCGGATAAAGTCCGGTAGCAATCCCGGCACTCAATAGATATACATAAATTTTTTATCTGTCTGCATGTAATTTTCGCAGAAAAAATTTAATTAATGTATATTTGCGGAAAATTTACCATTAATTCTAAGATATGACCAGCAAAAAAGGGAAAAAACAGGAGCAAAAAACAAGGATACCTGAAAAAAAGAAGCAGGGCCAGTCAGGCGACAAGTTCGAAGGAGTCGAAAACCTGTTGACCAGAACCGAAAGGTATATTGAAGAGAACCAGAAGAGCCTCACATTCATAGTGCTGGCCATAATAGTTGTTATATTCGGTTATATGGGATACAGGCATTTGTATGTTGCCCCGCTTGAAGAGGAAGCGGTTTCACAAATGTACAATGCAGAAAGATATTTCGAAGCAGATTCGTTCAGGCTTGCTCTGTACGGTGACGGAAACAATCCGGGCTTTCTCGATATAATTGCAAACTATGGTGTAACCAAATCTGCAAACCTGGCAAACTATTATGCCGGCATATCCTATCTTCACCTGGGTGAATATGAAGATGCAATTCATTACCTTTCCCGCTTTCATTCAAGGGACGAATTCCTATCTGCAATAGCGGTAGGTGCAATGGGTGATGCTTACCTGGAGCTGGAGGAATACGAGCAGGCAGCTTCTCTCTACGAAAAGGCTGCACGCAGAAGGGACAATAATTTTACATCTCCCATCTACTTCCTTAAGGCCGGACTTGCTTATGAGGAACTTGGGCAATACCGGAAAGCTCTTGAAATGTTCGAAACAATTCTCAATGATTATCCCGATACACAGGAAGGAGCAGAAGCCAGGAAATACATCGGCAGGGTACAGACCAGGATCAACTGAGAAAGGTAAACGGCCCTATCCGTCCACATTGCTGCATCAGTTAAACTCAATATTATGGGAGAAAAGAAAAAAGACCTTTCAGCCCACAATAAAGCAGAAGTTCCATCTGCAAGGGACATGAAGTTTGGTATTGTTGTTTCCCGATGGAACAGTGAAGTAACCGGCGCACTTCTCGACGGCGCCCTCGAAACTCTTACCGGGGCAGGAGCAAAGGAAGATAACATAATGGTTAAATATGTTCCGGGAAGTTTTGAACTCACACTCGGGGGACAGTTCATGGCAGAGTATGCCGATCTCGACGCTGTAATATGCCTTGGCTGCATTATACAGGGAGAAACAAGGCATTTTGACTTTGTCTGCCAGGGTGTAACCCATGGTATCACAGAACTGAACATGAACTACAATATCCCCTTTGTGTTCGGGGTGCTGACAACCCAGACATTTGAGCAGGCAAAGGAAAGGGCTGGCGGCAATCACGGAAACAAGGGAGTGGAAGCCGCCATTACCGCAATTCAGATGGCTGATCTACAACGAAGCATGGAGGCCTGACCCACGGGAAAATGGTTTCAGTTTTTTTTCCAACCTTTTTGCACCGGCAGCCGTTATATAGTTATAAAAAGACTTTACAATGAAACCGTACCGGGTCCACGACAGGATTTGTGCCAGGACAGAATTTGTTGCAGGGCATTCAGAAAAAGGTTCATTTAAAGAGAGCCGGAAAGAGAAAAGATACGTTGGTTTGGCTCCTGTGCTGATTTTTGCCGCATTGTCAGTGATGGTTTCATGTGTGAAAGACCCCTCTACCTACCCAACTGACATGCTTCTCAAGTTTTCCCTTGAAAACAGTACCAAATCGCCTCACCATGTCGTAATAGATTCCGGCGAGATATTTCTGGAATCATTTGAGTTTGACGGTATTAGGGAAACCGGAAAAGATTACTATTTTAAATCTCATTTCGACCCTCCTCTTAAAGCAGATCTGGTAAAAGAAACAATCAAACCCCAGACAAAATTTGCAGTACCCCAGGGTGTTTACACAAGGATAAGAGTAAAGCTGGAAATGTATGATGATGAAACATCTCCCGGCCTCTTTTTCATTGGGACAGCGAATTTCCCGGGCAGAGGCGAAATACCCTTTGAAATAAACATCGGATCGGATTTCAGTTTTGAAGGAATAGGAAGCGACGCGGGTGGGAGTAACATCCTGAGTTTAAGCACCGACAGAATATCAACACTTGAAATAGTTTTCAGGCCTGGAAAATGGTTCCAGCAGGTACCGGGACACCTGGTCGATCAGGCACATAAGCCGGAAATTAACGGCATACCTACACTTGTGATCAACAAAGAGGTGAACAGGGATATATACGATATAATAATGTTCAGAATGCAACAAACAACAAGGACTGTTTTAAGGCATTAAAAAATTACTGGCGGGCAATGACAGACTTAACCGGATACAATGAAGATGATATAATTGAGGGGTGCAGAAAAAACGACAGGAAATTCCAGGAGATTCTATACAGGAAGTATGCACCTGCAATGTATACTGTTTGCCTTGGTTATGCAGGTGACAGAAATAATGCACAGGATATATTGCAGGACGGATTTGTAAAGGTTTTTCAGAATATAAAAAAATTCAACGGCAACAATACCAACAGCACCCTTGAAGGATGGATCAGAAGGATACTGGTCAATACGGCAATAGATTACTTCAGGAAGAAATCCAGGCTCAACAATATAATATCTGAAAATGAACCGGTTGAAAATATTAATAACAGCGAAAACAGGGTGCTCGAGAAACTTGAGATGGAAGATATAGTGAATCAGCTCAACCGCCTGCCCGAGGGCGCCAGGATAATTTTCAACCTTTTTGCACTTGAGGGTTATTCCCACAAGGAGATAGCGGCCAGGCTCAACATAACTGAAGGCACATCCAAGTCGCAGTTCAGCAGGGCAAGGGAGTTACTGAAAAAAATGCTGTATGATTTAGCAAGTTAATGTAAGCAATGGAAAGAAAGGATCAATTCATAAAATGGCTAAACAGGCTGTTCAGGGAAACCAGGACTGCCCCTCCCGGGGAATCATGGGATAACATTTCCATGCAAATGGACATTGACAGCTCATGGGAGGAGATTTCCCGGAAAATGGCCATTGATGAGGGATGGGAAAATATTTCACGCCGGCTGGATGCAAAGAAGCGCTTCCTGATAACTGCAAGGGTAGCACTTTCAGCAGCAGCTACTGTAATGCTATTGCTTGGAATAAGTCTATTTATGCAACAGGAGAGAACCGCACTGGAAACTTCACACTCCTTTCCCCTCTCCTACAGGGATGCGAAAAATGTGGATACTGAAACAGGAATAATAACAGATGCGGTTAAAACCGACCCGCGGATTGTTATATCACACAGCACGTCAATGATAAGGCCGGAACACTTTGTGCAGGTTACATCCCCGAGGGAAGAAACCCATATTGCTTATCCGGCTGAAAAACTCTCACCGGTTGACCTTAAGGAACCAATACCTCATACAGATATGGCCCGGGCCGGGAGGCTCCGGACGTTGCCCGCAGAAAAAACGGAGCCGACCGGCCACGGCGCCACCCCTGCAACCGTGCAGATTGCCGCTGCCAGACATGAAGGTGAAGTAACTGACTTCACCAGATCAACCTACCTTGGCATTTCAACCTCAGTTAAAAACACATGGCTTCTTAACACTGCAACGATGGCCGGACTTCAAAAGTATGAACTCAATACCACGCTTCCTGCATTCGGTTTTAACATAGGTATTGCAGGGAGAAGGCAATTTTCAGAGAAAGTTGCTCTTCACGGCGACCTTTCATTTATATCGCAGACAGGACAACGATACAACAGGTATATCGACGGACAATATGTGTCAGAAAATATTATGCTGTCTTACAGCACTATGAGCCTTGCCTTCAAATACACCTTCTCGGAAAGGTTAAGGAACCACATACCTGTAAGATCAAGCATTTATATCGGGCCCTATGCTGCATTGCTGGGTTCCGCCGAAACGAGAATAGATTCAGAAAAAACAAATGTAACTTCCCGCTATAACAGAATGGACTGGGGCGGGATCGTGGGTTTGGGACAGGATTTCTACCCCTCCCCCAATCTGTGCATTACGGCAGGATTGTTCTTCCGCCATGGATTTACAAACATTTACTCCGGAGATGATATGGTTCCCAGCAATCTCAGATATACCAACACCGGGGCAATAGAACTTTTCCTGAGTATTCAGCACTCAATAGGTAAATAACAGAACCTTTATCCTGACAAAAGGAGTGCTCCCTTTTCCTTACACATAGTAACATATTCCCTTATATTGCTTACATTTGCATTAAACACCTTTTTTTATGCGTATAGTCGGAAAATTCATACTGATCTCCATTTGCGTCATGGGTATTGCCGAGCTTATACCGGGAGTCGAAGTCTTTTCATTCTGGTCAGCCCTTTCGGCAGCGATCATTATATCAATACTTAACCTGTTTGTAAAGCCCATACTTATTGTCTTCACAATACCGGTAACAATACTTACAATGGGACTTTTCCTGCTGGTAATAAACGGTCTGATAATATGGATAGCGGGCGAGATCCTTGCCGGCTTCACTGTTGGCTCTTTTGGTAAAGCTATTCTGTTCAGCATTCTTCTTTCACTTGCAACATACCTCGTGGAATACCTGCTCCCTCCCCAAAGATACCATCACCGCCACTACTAGCTATCAGGAAAATCCCGGTAGAGGCAGGGGCATTAATCCTCAGCTTTGATAGTTTTGGATATTCGGGCGAAAAAAATCAGGGAAGTCCCGGTAAAGGCAGGGAAATTAATGCCTGTCCGGAAACCGCTGTTGCAATGTCCGCAGGGGTAACAATGCCTGATGAGAAAACCGCTAATAAAGTTCGGCAGCAGAAGCATAAATAATGCCTGATGAGAAGCAGTGCCGGCAGCATAAATAATCCCCAGTGAGATAACCGCTGCTGTCCGGCCATCAATCTGCTGGATAGCTGTTGGAAAAAACGCTTTAAAATGAACTGCGTTAGCTGTATTCCTCCCAGCTTTTCACTGTCAGATCTTTAACATCAATCCTGCAGATGGCATATATAAATGCACTTGCAAGTCTTGCATTGGTAATAAGCGGAATATTAAAATCAATAGCGCTTCGCCTTATTTCGTAATCGTTGTACAGCTCCCCCCTGGTCAGGTTCTTGGGAATGTTAATAACGAGATCGATCTTTTTTTGCCTGATATAGTCGATTGTGTTAGGGGACTTCTTCTCGTCCGGCCAGTGAAGCATGGTGCAGGGTATGCCATTTTCTTCAAGGAACTTGCATGTTCCCCTGGTTGCAAAAAGATTGTATCCCCTTTCATTCAGAAGACGGGAACTGGTAAGCAGTTCAATTTTCGACCGTGCCGGACCGGTTGATAGAAGTATGTTTTTACGGGGTATAGTGTAACCAACGGAGAGCATTGCTTTCAAAATTGCTTCATAATAGCCCTCTCCTATACATCCCACTTCACCGGTTGAGGCCATTTCAACACCAAGTACAGGATCGGCCTTCTGAAGGCGCGAAAAAGAAAAATGGGAAGCTTTTACTCCAACATAATCCAGATCAAACAATGATTTTTCCGGTTTACTTACATCTTCTCCAAGCATAACCCTTGCGGCCAACTCAATAAAATTGGTTTTCAATACTTTTGAAACAAAGGGGAAACTTCTGGACGCCCTGAGATTGCATTCAATAACCTTTATATCATTGTCCTTTGCAAGGAACTGAATGTTGAAAGGACCCGTAATCTCAAGTCCCGAAGCTATCTTTCTTGCAATTCTCTTTATTCTCCTTATAGTTTCAATGTATATCTTCTGGGCGGGGAAGACAATGGTGGCATCACCCGAATGGACGCCTGCAAACTCAACATGTTCGGAGATGGCATATACTATTATCTCCCCTTTGTTTGCCACCGCATCAAATTCAATCTCCTTGGCATACTCGATGAATTCGGATACAACAACCGGATACTGTCTTGAAACCCTTGCAGCCAGCTTAATGAAATGTGCGAGCTCTTCCTTGTTGGATACAACATTCATAGCTGCGCCGGAAAGCACATATGACGGCCTTATAAGTAATGGAAAGCCAACCTCACTTGCAAAGCCGTAAATTTCTTCGACAGTGGTCAGCTCTTTCCATGACGGCTGGTCAATATTCATTGAATCGAGCATCTCCGAAAACTTGTGGCGGTTTTCAGCCCTGTCAATCGATTGGGTTGAAGTGCCGGCAATATTCACACCCGCATTATGAAGGCGCACCGCAAGGTTGTTGGGTATCTGCCCGCCTGTAGAAACTATCACTCCTCCCGGCGATTCGAAATCGGCAATATCCATAACCCTTTCAAATGTGAGTTCATCGAAGTAGAGCCTGTTGCATTCATCATAGTCTGTGCTTACTGTTTCAGGATTATAGTTAATCATAACAGACCTGAGCCCTTTTTTCTCAATAGCTTTCAGGGTATTTACACTGCACCAGTCGAACTCCACACTGCTGCCTATCCGGTATGCACCCGAACCAAGTACTATAAAAGATTTACCGTCCTTTTCAGGCTTCAGATCGTTTTCAGTACCATTGTAGGTAAGATAGAGGTAATTGGTTGCTGCAGGGTACTCGGCAGCAAGTGTATCTATCTGCTTGACAACGGGGAGGAGTCCTTTTTTCTTCCTGTAATCCCTTACCTTTAAGGAATATTCTGTAACATCCTTCCCGGAGTTACGGCACAGAACCCTTGAGATCTGAAAATCCGAAAACCCGGTTTGTTTTGCCCTGCAAAGAAGGGTACGGGGGATATCCTCAATGCTGCTGTACGGAGTAAGCATCCCGTGTAGGTCTGTTATATTCTTCAGTTTATAGAGGAACCACCTGTCTATTCGTGTCAAATTGTATATCTCATCTACAGTAAAATTGTGTTTCAGCGCCATTGCAATGGCAAATATCCTCATATCGGTTGGATTGCTCAGCTCCGCTGCAATCTTGCTGCGGTCATCCAGCTCCAGCTCCCTGTTTTCAACAAATCCGTGCATGCCCTGACCGATCATGCGCAGTCCTTTCTGTATCGCTTCCTCAAAATTCCTTCCGATAGCCATCACTTCTCCAACACTTTTCATGCTGCTGCCTATCTCTTTTGAAACACCCTTGAATTTGCCCAGGTCCCATAAAGGAATTTTGCAAACAACATAGTCCAGTGCAGGTTCGAAAAAAGCCGGTGTTGTCCTGGTAACGGCATTTTTTAGCTGATGAAGCCCGAAACCGAGTCCAAGCT
>PUMT01000041.1 GCA_003551495.1 Bacteroidota bacterium | reverse complement strand
TATCTCCATCACTTTGTCGACCCAGTCGTCGCTTACATGTTCCTTGAGATACTCCTGCAACTCGGGATATTCAATATATTTAGAATAACTGTCAATTGGATCAATTGCAGGATATCGCTTACTGTCTGCTCTTTGCTGGGACAATGCATAAAAGCAGCGCGCCGCTTTCTTGGTGGACTCGGTAACCGGCTCCTTAAGGTTCCCTCCCGCGGGCGAAACA
This sequence comes from Bacteroidota bacterium, assembly GCA_003551495.1. Classification (GTDB taxonomy): domain Bacteria; phylum Bacteroidota; class Bacteroidia; order Bacteroidales; family PUMT01; genus PUMT01. The sequence continues at coordinate 3,843 of PUMT01000041.1, read as the reverse complement.
GTCCCAATAAAGGTGATGGAACCGGTTTTGCCATTGTTGAGGTAAACAAACCCTGCACGGGAATAGAAGTTTGATATGATGGCCGGCAAGTCCATCGGAAATGCATCAGGTCCGGGCAACTCCTCCATCCTGTTGGACATCTCCCTGAGCGCCTGTGCCCAGCGCGAGGTTGAATCAGCCAGAAGCAGTATCTTCAGTCCCATTGCCCTGTAATACTCTGCAATTGTCATTGCAGTATAAACCGAAGCCTCCCTTGCGGCAACCGGCATATTGGAGGTGTTTGCAATAATGGTGGTTCTCTCCATAAGCTTTCTGCCGGTGCGGGGGTCTTCCAGTTCAGGAAACTCCGTAAATATCTCAACCACCTCGTTGGCTCTTTCACCGCAAGCTGCAATAACAACAATATCGGCTTCAGCTTCCTTGGATATAGCGTGCTGAAGGACTGTCTTACCGCTTCCGAAAGGCCCCGGGATAAAACCTGTGCCTCCTTCAACAATGGGATTGAGTGTGTCAATTGTACGTATTCCTGTTTCAAGGAGCTTAAAGGGCCTCGGCTTCTGCTTGAAGTTGGTTATGGCCATCTTAACAGGCCATTTCTGCACCATAGTTACGGGAACCTCCTTATCCTTTTCATCCAGCAGTACTGCAATAGTGTCATTGACCTTGTAGTTACCCTTTTTTACAACACTTTTCACCTTGTAGGTTCCCTTAAACTTGAAGGGGACCATAATGCGGTGAGGCATGGTATTCTCTGTCACCTCCCCCAGCCAGTCACCTGCAGCAACCGTATCACCTTTTTTGGCGATCGGCTCGAACTCCCATTCCTGTTCATAATCGAGGGGTTCTGTGTAATCTCCGCTTTTAAGGAACACTCCCTCCATTTTATTCAGGTCATGCTGGAGCCCGTCATAATTCTTTGACAGGACACCCGGTCCAAGTGTCACTTCCAGCATGCTTCCGGTGAATTCAACATCGCTTCCAACCTTTATACCACGGGTGCTTTCAAACACCTGGATAAAAGCCTGGGTGCCGTTAACCTTAATGACCTCGGCCATAAGTTTGACACCTGACTTGTCTACATAACATATCTCGTTCTGGGTAACAGGTCCGTCTGCCACCACAACCACGAGGTTGGCAATTATGCTTTGTACTTTACCTTTAGTTAACTTTTTTTCTTTCATTTATCATAAATTCTTTAGGAAATTCATAACTCATTTCTAAATCTTTCAGCAGCTTTCTGAAGAGCTCCCTTCCCTTGTCCTCATCCAGCCTTATCCATCTTTCTGCCATCTGCAGTTTAATAACATACCCGAGTATCACCTCAATGGTGAAATAGTTGAATGTATTGGCCTCATTGATAAAATCCCACCTGAGCATATCCATGTCGTGTTCCCTCTCCTGCAGGTTTTCATTCTCCTGAATATTCATAAGCCTGTCCATCCACTCAAATTCCGCTGAAATGCCAAAATCTTTCAAAGTGCTCTTTTTGAGTGCATCCACCATTTCATTGTCACCAACAAAGATGTTATCCCTTGACATATTGTGGTTCCTTGCATTGATGGCAGCCACAATGTTCCTCAGGTTCATGTCAAACTCAAACCATTCACTGAGAAAAACATTTGCCTGTGAACGGGCAAAATCATAATAGAGCCATGTTATCTGGTCTTCCCATGAGCGGTCGGGGAATACAGGCTCTTCATTTTTGTATGCGGTAATGATCCTTTGAATATACCCGCCGTTTTCGGATGGTTCCTTTATTTCGCTTTCAAGCTCGTCCCTGCTGTATATGCCCATTTCATCAAACTCCTCAAGGTCCTTGCGAAGGAGTCCGATCAGGTTTGCGTTATCGTGCTGCAGAAAAAGTACCTCCACCAGCGAGTAGTCGTCCGGGTGCAAATGATACTGCAGCTCATCCCTGAACTCAGCAAGCGGGGTTGCAAGTTTTTTCTGGTCGAGAACTATATCGGGCAGGCCTGCAACTAAATAATAATAGTTTCGTTTAAACATTATTTACCTCCGTAAAGTAATTCAATTGTCCTTGGCCGCAGGTAAGTCCTGAATAGATTTTCAAAATCCCTGTCAGTAAAGCTTATCTGGTAGCTGCCGTCTTTCGGGCCGATCTTGAATCCCGCATCGATCGAATCGTCGAACCTCAATTCAAGTCCTGCATCCAGCAATTTCTTCTGCTTTGCCTCGAAGTATTTTTTCATCTCCTTTTCCTTTTTTTCCGGTAGTATTACCGATATATCGAGTGATTCGTTCTTACCGGGATTCCAGTTCTTAACAAGGTCTTCTATTATCTTTTTAATGAACTCCTCATCCTTGAAAGCTTCACTGACCGGTTCCTTAACGGCTTTTGCAGTAACAAGAGAGGTGATCTTCTGTTTTATGGCACTTATAACCTGCTTTGAAGACAATGCTATTTCCGACTCAACATTTTTTTTCATTTCGGCCGACTCTTTTTCGGCCTTTTCGATTATTTTGGCAGATTCCTTTTTAGCCTTTTTAATCATTTCATCGGCTTCCTTTTTAGCCTGACTTTTAATCTCTTCAGCCTCTTTATTAGCTTTTTCCACACCTTCGGAATATATCTTCCTGGTTAATTCCTGCAGTTTCTTTTCCATATTCTGGTATTTTGTATTATAATTTTTAATTTTTTTTTCATTTGAAAAAACCGGTCTGTTTAAGGTTTCTTCATAATGATAATCCGCAGATCTCGATAATGGCCTGCAATCCAACATATTGCCTCTTCTGCGTTTTTAAAACGATTAACAAAAATATTAAATGTTGCATAAAAAATTATGATAAGTATCAATCTTTATGAAAAGGATGATTAAAAAAAATCACTTTTCCACAAATCAACAGGCTGTTTCAGAGCAAATTTTAAATAACAGGAAAAGTCATGCAAAATGTTATATAACATTTTACATAAATAGGTTGAAATATAATTCAATATAATACGATCATAAAAATTTTCTATTTTTGTCAAAAACATCTTGCCTTATCGATATTTCATAGAGTGCAGCTTCAGGGGAACAAATTACCATGGGTGGCAGATACAGCCCAATGCCCTGACGATTCAAAGCCTTGTAAACAAATCTTTTTCTGTTCTTTTACGTGAGCAGATAAGGACAACAGGTGCGGGGCGTACCGATTCGGGGGTTCATGCCATAAGTTTTTTTGCCCACTTTGACTCGGAAAGAAAAGATCTTGAAAGTGATGCCGGACTTCTTTATAAGCTTAACCGTATTCTCCCTGAAGATATTGCAATAAAAAGAATAATAGCTGTACATCCCCGGGCACATTCCCGCTATGATGCCGTGTCGCGTACTTATATATACCGTATTTCAAGGGAAAAAGACCCTTTCAGTACCGATCTGGCCTGGCACTTGCACTGCAGGCTTGACATTGACAGTATGAACCAGGCATCTTCCTTGCTGAAGGAATATTCAGATTTCACAAGTTTCTGCAGACTTCATTCCTCAGCCAAAACACCTGTTTGTGAAATAATGCATGCCGAATGGGAAGTAAAGGGAAGTTTTCTGGTCTTCACCGTCAGGGCAGACCGCTTCCTGAGAAATATGGTAAGGGCTCTGACAGGAACCCTGGTTGACCTGGGATCCGGTAAGATCTCAATTGAAGATTTCAGAAAAATAATTGAAAAAAGAGACCGTTCGGCCGCCGGCACATCGGCGCCTGCAAAAGGACTTTTCCTGAAATCGGTGGAATATCCTGAAGGATTTTTTAACATAAAATAAAAAGAGGAATCGTCCATGACGATATTTTCAATATCTTCACAAAATTCAATGAAAATATTGTCATGGTAAGATACATAAGGCCAAT
>PUMT01000096.1 GCA_003551495.1 Bacteroidota bacterium | reverse complement strand
GTCAGGCTGCATTGTGGGAAGGGGTGCCGCTTATACTTCAGGAACAGAATTCACATGCCGGAATAACCAACAGGATACTTGGCAGAAGAGCAGAAAAGATATGTGTTGCATACGATGGTATGGAGAAATATTTTCCTTCGGGAAAAATTGAAATTACCGGTAATCCAGTCAGGGAGGAACTGTTTAAACAGAACGGCAGGGGGCGGGCATACTCTTATTTTGGGTTGTCAGGTAAAAGAAAGGTGTTGCTTGTTTTGGGAGGAAGTGGCGGAGCAGGTATCATTAACCGGATAATGCGGCAAAACATAACAATGCTGCGCGATTCCGGGATTGAGGTAGTATGGCAGAGCGGCCAGAAATATTATAAAGAAGCCCTTGCGGAACTGAAAGCTTCGGGAGCTGAGAATATTTGCCTGATTCCTTTTACAGACAGGATTGACCTTGCATATACCGCAGCTGATCTGGTGATTTCGAGGGCAGGGGCATTGACTATTTCAGAGCTTCAGGCAACGGGGAAACCTGCTATACTGGTGCCCTCACCAAATGTAGCAGGAGATCATCAGAAAAAAAATGCGATGGAAATGTCAGAAAAAAAAGCAGCTGTAATGATCAGGGATGAAGAAGCAGAAGAGGGACTGATAACCCTGGCAATATCTCTGATCAATGACCAGGAGGGGTTGGATCTTTTGGGAAGGAGAGCTAAAGACCTGGCTCAGGCCGGATCTGCAAAAAGAATTGCAGATATAGTAATGTCATATATAAAAGTATAGATGGTTGATTTGAACACATATAAAAGGGTTTTTCTGATTGGTGCGGGGGGCATCGGTATGAGTGCGCTTGCAAGGTATTTCAGGGGAAAGGGTAAAACTGTTGCCGGATATGACCGTAATGAAACCGCTCTTACAAGAGAGCTGTGTGAAGAAGGAATTGAAGTGTTTTACAAACCGGTCACTGAAAATCTGCCGGTTGAGTTCCTGAAAAAAGAAAATCTGGAAACTTCACTTGTGGTGTTTACCCCGGCAGTACCTCCAGGTAATCTGCTGATGCGGTTTTTTTCTGAAAATGGATATAAGATGTACAAAAGGTCGGATATTCTTGCTGCTGTATTCAACCGCGGTAAAGGAATTGCAATTGCAGGAACACACGGCAAAACCACTGTTTCTGCCATGGCAGCCCATCTTCTGAACCAGCTACCTGAAGGTTGCAATGCATTCCTGGGCGGCATATCCTGTAATTACGGAACCAACCTGCTGGTGTCAGAAAAATCCCCTTATATCGTTGCTGAAGCTGACGAATTTGACAGGTCATTCCTGAAGCTGTCACCTTTTGCTGCAGTTATTACTTCCGTAGATCCCGACCATCTTGATATTTACAAGAATTACAACGACCTTAAGACTGCGTTTGAGAATTTTGTTGAAAAAGTTGATGAAAAAGGTGTTATACTGCTCAGAAAGGATGTTGCAAAAAAGCTGAGTCTGCCGTCAGGGCGAAAAACTCATGTTTACTCCCTTGACAGTGAGGCTGATTTTTATGCTTCGAAAATCAGGATTGCCGGCAACGGCACTTATTATTTCAATCTTCATACACCTTCAGGTGTTATTGAAGATTTGCTGACGGGTGTTCCCGGACTGCTGAATGTTGAGAACTTTGTGGCTGCTGCTGCTGTTGCACTAATATGCGGTGTAAGTACCGGAGGGGTAAGAAAAGGCATGGCCGGATTCACCGGTGTCAGACGGAGGTTTGAAGTGCGTGTGAACGAAAAGGGACTGGTATATATTGATGATTACGCCCACCATCCCGAAGAGATAAAGGCGTGCATCAGTTCAGTAAGGGAGATGTTCCCTGGTAAGGAGATAACCGGTGTTTTTCAGCCCCATCTCTATTCCCGCACATCTGATTTTGCAGAGGAATTTGCCGCCAGTCTGGACTTGCTTGACAGGCTTATATTGACTGATATATATCCTGCCAGGGAGGAACCTGTGGAAGGGGTCGATTCACGGTTAATACTTGAAAAAGTTTCAATCGGGAAAAAACAACTTTGCAGTTACAGTGAACTGCCCGGAATTATAAGAAAAACCCAAACCGATGTGCTTCTTACTATGGGAGCCGGAGATATAGGAGACCTGACTGAACATTTTGAAAGTATTATTAAAGAAAAAATTAAAAATAAATAAGTATGGAGGAAGGTATGGGATGAAAAAAATGAAAGTCATATTCTGCTGGCTGACAATAGTTGCTTACCTTGTGTTTATCCCCGGTTTTATGTGGGATAAATACAGGGACACTGTTTGTGGAGAGATTGATGTCAGAATATCGGGAGAACCTGACAGGTCATTTTTGCAGCCGGAGGACATACTTGAAATAGTTCACAAAAGAAACGGGAAGTTACTGGGTTATCCCCTGTCATCCATAAATACAAAAGATATCGAAGAATCGGTCAACAATAAGCTTTTTGTGAAAAATGCCGATATATACAGAACTACTGGAGGCAGGCTTGTTGTAGGAGTCGAACAGAGAATTCCCTTATTGAGAGTTATAATAAGTGGGGGAGAAGATTTCTATATTGACACAGATGGAGTTATTCTTCCTGTATCTGACCGGTATTCAAGTCATGTACTGGTTGCGGGCGGCAACATTTCCCGGCCGGGCAACATTTCTGAAGGAAACATCATTTTTAACGGCAATTCCGGCGTACTGGAAGATCTTTTTATCCTGGCAAGTTATATCCGTAATGACCCGTTCTGGAATTCACAAATTGTGCAGGTATATGCAAGGCCGGATAATGAATATGAACTTATACCAAGGGTGGGGGCACATATTATTAAATTCGGGGATATTTCAGGATATGAGAAAAAATTCAGAAAGCTGAAAGCTCTTTATGAATATGGTTTACCACACAAGGGATGGAACAGCTATGAAATAATTAATTTAAAATACGAAAACCAGGTTATTTGCACAAGAAGATAAAAACTCAAAACAGAAAATAATGGCACATAAAGATCAAGTAGTGGCAGCAATAGATATTGGGACTACAAAAATAGTTTCAATTGCCGGTAAGTTGAATGAGAAAGGAAAACTTGAAATAATGGGTGTAAGCAGGGCGGAATCCAAAGGTGTCAAAAGGGGGACCATTCTCAATATCGAAGAAACTGTAAATGCCATACAAAGAACAGTTGATGAAGCCTGGAAACAGGCAGGTATTAATATTAAGGAGGTATTTGTAGGAATTGCCGGGCAATATATAAAAAGTATCCGGAACAGGGGTTATATTAACCGGGATTCTTATGATGCCGAAATCACCCGGGAAGATATTTATGCTCTTATAATGGATATGCATAAAATACCCATCGATACCGGAGAGGAGATTATTCACGTACTTCCGCAAAGTTTCATAGTTGACAATGAACACGGCATCAAGAATCCGGTTGGAATGAACGGGAAAAGACTTGAAGCAAATTTTAATATTGTGATAGGCCAGCAGGCGTCTGCAAAGAATATTGAAAAATGTGTGGGCAGGGCAGGACTCAGGATAACTGACCTGATACTTGAACCCCTTGCTTCAGCGGAGGCAACTTTAACTGAAGATGAAAAGGAAGCCGGGGTTGTGCTGATTGATATTGGCGGGGGTACAAGTGACCTGGTAGTTTATTACGACGGGATAATAAGGCATACTGCAGTAATCCCTTTCGGTGGCAATGTTGTTACCGAGGACATAAAGAAAGGGTGCTCCATACTGCTGCGCCAGGCCGAGATGCTCAAAAGGCAGTTTGGATCAGCACTCGGTGAAATTGCACCGGAGGATAAGGTTGTTACCATCCCGGGTATAAGCGGACGCGAACCCAAGGAGATATCTTTTAAAAGTCTTGCATACATAATTCAGAGCCGCATGGAAGAGATAATTGATGCGGCACTTTTTGAAATTGAGGGTTCAGGGTATTATGACCGGTTAAGCGCAGGAGTTGTCCTGACTGGTGGGGGAGCACTGCTGAAACACCTTAATCAGCTTGTCAAGTTCAAAACAGGACTTGATGTGAGGATAGGGTATCCAAATGAACATCTTGCAGCCGACACAAATCCGGAGATAAATCATCCCACATATTCAACCGCCGTAGGTTTGATACTGAAAGGTTACGAATATTATGAAAGGGAACAGAGAGCAGAGTCTGTACTCAATGAAAACATTGCAGAGGAAGAATCAGAGAAAGAACCAACAGGTGAAAAGACAAGGGATAGCAAGAATCTTTTTGAAAACCTCAAGAAAACGATCACAAAGCTGTTTGACGATGAGGATATTAAAATGTGACCGGGTAATATTTTAACCTTTTTTCAAAATGAATTGGATGTTTAAGCAAATAACATTAAAAAATTATCAGATATGGCCGAAGAGCTAATAAATTTCGATCTTCCAACCGACCGATCATCTATGATCAAGGTAATTGGAGTAGGAGGCGGCGGAGGAAATGCCGTTAACCATATGTACAGGATGGGGATAAAAGATGTGAACTTTATTTTATGCAACACAGATTCACAGGCTTTAACAAACAGTCCCGTACCCGTTAAGGTACAGCTTGGCGAAACACTTACTGAAGGCAGGGGAGCAGGCAACAAACCTGAAATAGGGAAACAGGCAGCAATAGAAAGCCTTGATAATGTGATTGAGTGCCTGGGAGGTAATACCAAAATGGTTTTCATCACAGCAGGCATGGGTGGAGGAACCGGTACCGGGGCTGCACCGGTTATTGCCAGAGCTACCAAAGAGATGGGAATACTTACAGTAGCAATTGTGACTATTCCTTTCCGGTTTGAAGGTCAGCTAAGGATAAACCAGGCAGTGAACGGAATAAAGGAAATACGCCAGCATGTTGATTCTTTGCTGGTAATAAACAATGAAAAACTGAGGGAGGTTTTCGGGAATCTTAAGTTAACCGAGGCATTCTCAAAGGCTGATAATGTTCTGACTACTGCTGCAAAAGGCATAGCTGAGATAATTACTGTACATGGACATGTAAATGTAGATTTTGCAGATGTTCAAACCGTAATGTATAACAGCGGGGTTGCTATACTCGGGTCGGGCACGGCAGAAGGGGAGAACAGGTCGGTTAAGGCAATCCAGGAGGCTATTTCCTCTCCATTGCTCAACAATAACGATATAAAGGGGGCACGGAATATACTGCTCAATATTGCTTCGGGTAACGAAGAGGTTAGTATGGATGAAATAGGGGATATAACTGACTATGTGACCAGTGAAACTGCTGCAAATACAAATATCATATGGGGTACATGCAGTGACAGGACACTTGACAAGGCAATATCTGTTACAATCATTGCAACCGGTTTTGAAACGGGGACTATACCGGAGCTTTATACAGGCAGGAAGAATTATGAAAAGGTTATGCTTGAGGATTATACAAAAGAGAGCAGCATTGAAGAAGGTTTCAGTACACAAGAAGAAAGTGAGGAAGCGGACAAAGCTCAAAAATCACCTGAACTGGAATTCAAGGTGAGGCAAAAAGAGATCGAATTTGATATAGACGGGGAGTATGAAGAGGCTGTTAACCGGGATGACCCCGGGGATGAAGAACTTAAGGAGAGGGAGAACAAGGCTAAATTGCGCTACAGGAAGCTGAAGGAACTTCAGGAGAGGCTGAAAGAGAAAAAGTACCTTTCAACAAATGAGAAGGAGGAGATAGATGAACTGGAAGACCAGCCGGCTTTTGAAAGGAAGAAGATCGATATAAAAACAAGCGGGATATCCGGCAGCACCAGGGTCTCACGGTATACACTGTCCGACTCCGATGAAGGAGGGCTGAAAATCAGGCCTGATAATGCTTACCTGCATGACAATGTTGACTGACATAATAGTATATACCGATGCCTGACTGCGCATGACAATTTGACTCATCAGCAGTTTGTGACTGCCTGCATATCAATGTCCTGGATCAATAGAATTTGTGGCGGTTGTCCTTAATATCTGCAAGTTTTTTCAGGGCTTCAAAAACTTCCATATTTACCCTTGACCATAAAGCGTCTGCAAGTTGCCTTTTCTCCCTTTCATAATCAGGTTCTTCTTCAAGGTAAGCATCAACTACTTTGAACAGGAAAACTCCGTTTTCACCTGCAACCGGACCGCCAATAGTTTCCGGATCAGCCGAAACGACTGCTCCGATAAGCTTGTGCTCCATTCCTGCCGAAGGAATTGTAAATGAAGCAAACCTTATACCGTTGGCGGTCTCAATACGTGAGCCCGTTGACGAAGCAATATCGTTAAATGAAGCAGCGCCGTCAATTTCCTCCTTAAGTTGCCCTGAGATCAATTCTCCTTTCTTTTCCCGTGTCAGTTCAGCTATAATTTCCTGCCTGACTTCATCGAGAGGCCGGATGCCATCCTTGCGCGCACTTGCAACTGCAGCAACTACAAATCTGTCTCCCAGCTCAAATATGGAAGAAACGGAATGTTCGTTTACATCATAAGCCCATCTGATCAGTTCACGCGGCGATTCTAGTCCGGGTAACGAATGGTCATTTATACGAACATTATTGGCAACCCTTTTTCTAAGCCCTTTTTCCTCAATGGTATTGAGGAAACTATCATAGTCTCCGACCTGACTTGCAAACTCCACTGCATTCCTGTAGGTTCGCTGGTAGGTGTCAGAACCCGGCGTCACTTCCCGGGTAAGTAGAGCCACCTGCACTTTTTTGACTTCTCTTGAGCGGTTGAGTATTTCAACAATGTGGAAGCCAAAATCTGTTTCTACTATGAACCTGTCGCCCCTGGCTGCGTCAAAACAAGCCCGGCTGAAATCTTCTATCATTATATCTTCTGTGAACCAGCCAAGGTCTCCTCCTTCAAACCTGGATCCTCCGTCTGCCGAAAACTCCATTGCAAGTTCCCCGAAGTTGCCTCCACCGGTAACAACGTTAAGCAGACTGTCAGCTTTTGCCTTTGCATCTTCATAGGGGAGATCCTCGCGGGGCTGGATCAGTATGTGCCTTGCCCTTACCGAATCGGGAAGGAAATTGATTTCTGCCAGCCGGGCAAGTTTGTATGTGCCATCACTGTAATACGGGCCGTAAACATCTCCGGGTTCTGCATTGAACATAAAGTCGTTGATTTCTTCAGGAAGCTCTCCGTAACTGTAATTAACAGGATCAAATGAAATATCTGAATTGGCATTTACGAAAGATCTTAATCTTTCCCTTTCAACTTCAACGAATTCGTCCTTTATATCTTCTATCCACTCCCGTGCTTCCCTGTCATCCTCTTCAGAGGGAACAACGTCAAAAGCAACATATTCAATATCCCTTGAGGCTTCCTGCCGGAACCTTTCACGGTGACGCCTGTAGTAGCTTCTTATTTCAGAATTGCTAATACTTATTTCATCACCACTTACATCTGCATACCTTTTGACAATATATTCGAAATCAACCCTCCTGTTATAATTGTAAAAGGCATTTTTTGCTTCAAGAGAAGTGACATAAATCCCTTTTTCAAGAAGGTTTTTGTATTTAGCCTGTTTTCTTTCCCTCAGGATCTCATTTTCAATATAGATCCAGTATGCCCTTTGCTGACCGGAGGGATCCCTGTCCATTGTTCTTAAAAACTGGGTTACGCTTTCCCTGTCGAACATGCCAGTAGAAGGGTCGGTGAACAGCTGCCTTATGATCGGGTGGATGTTTTGCCCCTGTATCATGTCAAATAGTTCGTCAGATCCGACATTCAGTCCCAGCTTTTCATATTCATCTTCCATTATTATATCACGCAGAAGCAGCTCCCATGCATCTTCCATCAATTCCCGGTGAGTTTCGCTGTCGAGGCTTGCCTGACCGGTATTCAGCCGGTAGATTTCAGAAAGGTTGTCAAATTTTTGCTGGAATTTCTGGTAGGAAATTGATTTACCTGCAATTTCAGCAATTTCAAACTGCGTTCTGGTGAACAGAGAAGGCCCGGCCCCGAAAATATCTCCCAGAATGAATGCAATCAGGGCTAATCCAATAACAACAGCAACCAATATGCCTGCCTTGTTTCTAATTCTTTCTAATGTTGCCATTTATAATATTTTAATCGTAATACAGGTTTTAAAAATCAAGCTACGAAGATATAAAAAATCAGACTTTTTTCAGAGGAAGCGGTCAAAAAAAAACCTTCCGGATGGAAGGTTTTTTTTGACCTTTCTTGTTTTATCTTGCACGTATTCTAGTTCTTTCATTTATCCAGCACCCGACGGTGTATGGTTCCCCTTCTTCATATCCGTGGAAAAAGAGTGTTTCTCCATCAGGGAAACGTGCTTCATAAGCTTCAATATACTTGTCTGCTGTGCTGGCAATAGACGGATCGGCATTCTTTGCCTTGATAAACTGGTCAACTGCCGCCCAGTACCTTGTTTGACTTTCAAAATCATCATCAAAACAATCGCTGGCATCAACGTAAAGCTGACCGATCAGCATATAGGCATGACCGTTACTATCATCGTTATCGATTGCCAGTCTTGCATATTCGCGAACTTTTTGGGGATTGTTTTCCCTTCTGTTGGTGATCTCAGCAAGCTCCAGGTAGTATCTTGACTTGTTTGCATTGTCTTCTTCCAGCTCAATTGCTTCGTACAGGAATTCAATTACCCTGTCAAAATCCTCAATACTTCTGTACATCCTTGCAAGGTTCATTGCTGATCTTGCAGAAGGATCAAGTTCATGAAGCCTTTCGGTTGTATAGTAGAAAAGGTCGGATTCTGTACATCCACCATCGTCAAGCAACTCGTTCACCATTGAGATAAGCCCTTCATCATCGGGCGATTCTTTAACCCTGTCGGCAAATATATCTATCAGTGCATCACAATCTGCCGCTCCGCTCTCTGCAAAGAGCTCCTCAACAAGATCCAGTGCCTCAAGGAGGTTTTCATTGTCGGCAGCATCTATTGCATGATTAATCCTGTCTGTTAAGTCGAGGTAAGTGTTAATCACCTCATTGTTATCAAGCAGGTCTGCTCTGAATTTGGCTACTGTTACATGCATATAAAGGGTAACAACCGGTGATGACATATTGCCCAGTTCAATGGCTTTGCCAAGTGCTTCATAGCCCGGACCTGCCTCCTCAATAATATCGTTGTGCCTCAGGTAAAAGATCCCTTTCCGGCCGTAAACATTTGCTTCGTCCTCAAAATACTCCATCCTCTGGTCAAACATAAGCATTGCCGAATCAAGCAGTTCAGCCCTTCTTTCAGCATCATCCTCTTCCTCGATCATCTGATTGAATATTGCTTCCCCGTTTATATAAATGTTCCTGTTGAAATTGGGAAACTCATCGAACATAATGCGCCAGTAGGGCAGAGCCCTTTCAATATCTCCCTGCCTGAAGTATTCACGATACAATGAATAATTTCTCAGGCACCTGATACTGTCTTCGGCACTTTCAAACCTTTGCTGGGAATCTGCATCTATTGTGCCTGCAAGCATTAAGAAGACTATTATTCCTGCGTTTAAAACTAATTTTTTCATTTTTCCTTATATTGATTTTGATGTCCGTTATTTCAGCCCCAAATATAATATAAACTTATAAAACGGGATTAAATTATGTTAAAATTCAATTTTTTATAATTTGCAACCTGCAAGGAACTTTCATGCGTACAAACAAGGTTAATTAAACTAATATTCAAAAAGTTATTTTAGTATGTCAATTAAGTTCATTTCTTTTTGCCGCATGGAACCCCCATGTTTGTTCATCTCTTTTTGTCTGCCGAAGGCTGATGGGGCTTTCATACTAATCAATTTCAAATGTTGTGCCAAAAAAACACAGAAAAAAACAAACACAGAAAAAAAACATATTCAAGTAATTACCTGTCAATAATTTTCAATTTTACAAGATCTACTTTTGTATTTGTTATTTTCAGTATTTTAAATTCATAGGGTTTTATAACAACTTTCTGGTTGTTGACAGGAATGCTTTCGTGGTGATAAAGTATGAAGCCTGCAAGGGTTTCATAATCATCGATTTTGGGAATGTTCAACTTGTATTTCTCATTCAGGTAATCTATCTCGAGCCTGCCTGAAAACAGATACTCATTTTCTCCTGTCTGCTTTTCTTCCAGATCGGTTGTATCGTGCTCATCCTCTATTTCACCAAAAATTTCCTCCATAATATCCTCAATGGTTATCATTCCCCCCGTCCCCCCGAACTCATCCACAACAATTGCAATACTCTTTTTTTCCTTTATGAAAAGGCTGAGAAGCTTGTTTGCGGGCATGGTTTCGGGCACAATTATTATCCGGTTTATGATATCCCTGATACTGGCGGGATTTTTAAAAAGGTCTTTGGAGTTTATATATCCGATTACATTGTCGATTGTGTCCTTATAAATCAGGATCCTGGAATATCCGGTTTCTATAAATGCCTCTCTTATCTCTTCAATTGATGCATTCAGTTCGAATGCAACAATTTCCGGCCTCGGTACCATACACTCCCTTAGTTTTATGCTGGAAAAGTCGAGGGCATTCTGAAAAATCTTAATATCGTTTTTTATTTCATCGTCTTCCTTCAGCTCATCCTGGCTTTCCCTGACAAAGTGGTCAAGGTCTATCTTGCCGAATGCGGTTTTCTTTCTGTCAGGAACCGGTTTTGCCCTTAATACGTATTTTAAAAGGAAATTGGAGATTCCGATAGTACTTCTTGTAACCGGGTAAAACAGAATATAGAAGAACAGCAGGGGCAGTGCAAAAAAATTCAGTGCAAAATTTGATTTTAAAAGGAAAAGTGCTTTAGGCATAAATTCTGCAACAAGCAGTATGAGAATTGTAGCAAAAAGGGTTTGAAGGATGAAAACCGTAACCTCTGAACTTGTGAAGTTGAAAAATACCGGCTCCAGGATCAATGCCATTGTAATACCGTAAATAACCAGTGCGATATTGTTGCCTACCAGCATTGTAACCAGGTACTGGCCCGGATTGTGTGTGAAAATGTTTATTATCCTTGAAGAAAATGTTCCCTGTTTCCTGTCCAGCTCAATTTTAAGCTTATTGGAAGAAATAAAGGCTATTTCCATTCCCGAGAAAAAAGCAGAAAAAAGCAGGGTTACAATTATGGTAACTATGTGGTTCATAATTATTCAGCAGGATCAATACCTTTTTCCTGATTTCCGGAGCCTGCGCCTGTAAAAATACATAAAAAGCGAGATGACTGCTATTGCAAAAAGCATCAGACTATCACTGAGCCCTTCGCTGTACCAGGTAAAGAGGCCTGCAAGAAAGCTTAAAATGGCAAGCACCAGCCATATTATTTCAAGAGTGTATACTATTTTTTTATTCATCATCATCAATATATATTGTTCCCTGAATTGTGGTAATTTTCCATTTTGTGAGATTCTGATTGGCTTCAAGACCCTCCCCCATAATTATTTCATTTGTCCTTGTTATCTTAACAAACTTTTCAGAGTAGATCAGGTGCCTGTTTTCGTCCCAGAAAAGCTGTTCCGTATTGAGCACCTCACCAAGTTTATTTACAACCACAACACTGTCCCTTACCTCCCATAGCCTGTCTTCAATATAGTAGGTTGCATATCCGGCGCTCAGTTCAGATTCAACATTTCCTTCAGAATCGTAAAAAAGTACATGCAGTCCGTCAGGCATTTCCAGGTATGGCTTTTCAACATTAGGATAATTATTCACCTCCGGAGAGAATATCTTAATCTGCACCCTGCCGGAATCGGTATAGACAATTTCAGAATTGTACTGGGTCTGCAGTGGCATTTTCTCTTCCGGAGAAAAAGAGCGTATTGTTTCCATGTCATTTTCACAGGCTAAAACAATAAATAACATGAAAAGAGGAAATACAAAATATGTTTTAAAACGGTTATTTTTTTTAAAATTACTCATATCTGCGCTGGATGAACCAGAAATCATAAAGCGAGGCGCTAAAGCTGAATATCAGATAATTTTCCCTTATCAGGTTATCAGATAATGTGCCTCTTTGTCCGATATCAATTGCAAAATTGAAAGAGGTTTCCCTGCCCCTGTATGGGATGCCGAACCCCAGGGTCAAACCGTAATCCTTGAGCTGCCGGCCGTTAAACAAAAGGTAGGTGTTTTCATAACGGAATCCCAGCCGGTAAGTGGTCCTTCTCAAAATATTTTCGTAGTCGCCGCGATCATGGGTGTACTCAATACCAGTTTTGAACATACTGCTGTTGGCCAGCGAATCCTGGACACCAAGGAATTCTGTTGCAGCCCAGTTGTGAGCCATATAATCTGCTGCAAAAACAAGGTTGTTCTTTCTGTTGACGGAAAAACCGAAACCGACACCCATAGGCAGGTCAATATGGTTTTTTTCACCTGTGTAATTAAGAATTGTATCCTGTGCAAATCCGTCTGAAAGTTCCAGCTCATTTAAAACAAGCATATCATCATTGGCGCTCAGCGATCTGCTGTTCTCAAATACAACGCCTGCCGTAATTGAATAATCCTCGTTTATCCTGCCTGAATACTGCAAACCGTACTTAAAATGAAAGTCGCTAACCATAACACGGTTACGGCTTCTTGTTTTGTAGGCGAATTCGTCAAAGGGGAAAGATATCCTGCTTGTCCTTGTCAGAGATCCGAAAAGGTACGAAATGTCAACCCCTACGGAAATATTGTCATGAACCTGGAATGCGTTCCCTAAATAGAGGCGGTTGATCCCTCCGGATCCTTCAAAAAAGTAATCAACCAGTCCTATCTGATCAATACTTGTGTCGTCTTCAATCTTGTATCCGACCTTGCTGTAAGGCATCAATCCGGCACTGCCTTTCCACCATGTGGTTACAGGAAAGCCAATTGCCAGGTGACTGGGATAAAAGCTTACAATATCATGCTCACCTGCACTGCTTGCAAATGTTGTAATATTGTTGGTTACCCCGATATCAAAGATAAATGACATTGTGTCCTGAGCCGTGTAAGATGCGGGATTAAGATAGTTTATATGCAATCCGTCACGCAGTCCAATTCCTGCTCCGCCAAGCGCTGCTGATCTGCCAAAACCCCTGTTTGAAAGGTCGCCTATTCCAAAACGGGAATAGGGGGAAAATGTGTTTTGCTGGGCAAGCCCCGAGCCTGCAGCGGTAAAGATTGCAATTATTGTTACCAGGTATTTAAAACTCCTCATTGTATTCCAATATTCTGTTTAACCCAATGAATACCAAATTTGAATTCACAAAGATGGGGTATTTTAATCTTTTATCAAAAAAATTAGCGTTGCCGCCTGTGAAAATTATCTTTAAAGGTTTATAAATTTTTTTCATCCGGTTTATATAACCTTCAGCTTCAAATAGCGCCGAGTTACTGACACCCTGAATTATTGCCTCTTTTGTGGTTACAGAAGCAAGCTTTTGAACACCCTCAGCTGAAACCTCGCTCATTTCAACCAGAGGCAGCCTGGCTGTGAAATGGTTTAGCGCCATGAACCTCATTTCAATTCCGGGAGAAATATTCCCTCCAATGTATTTCCTGTCACTTGTAACAATATCAAAGGTGATTGCCGTTCCGGCATCAACAACCAAAACGTTGCTTGACGGGAAGATATTGTTTGCACCAACCACTGCTGCAATCCGGTCATAGCCCAGTGTTTCACCTGTAGTGTACATATTCTCGACGGGCAGGGGAGTTTCCCTGCCAAGAAATATATACTTTACAAAACCGGCATTCCTGATCCATTCACACAGTTCATCTGCAGGCCTGACTGAGCAGGCAATAACCCGGTTCAGATGGGGATAACTGCTTTTAATTTTCTCCATTTCATCTGTACCCGGGTAACCAAACCGGAATGTTCCGGCAAGTTCCCTCTCACTGAAAACTGCCGCTTTCACGGTAGTGTTGCCGATATCAATGCATAAGTTCATTGCCGACCATAATTATAACACGATTTTTAATTAAAACTTCTCCCGGGTTTCCCTGAAAGGATTTCATATTCCCTGAATCTCCGGGTATAGCCTTAAACTGTTTGGTTTAACAAAGAATTTGTTAATTTCGTATTTTATCTTCAGAAATTGAATGAATTTAGTGAAAAAATGTTTTTTTACTTTGAAAAAGTTTAATTTTATTTGCCAATCAAAGATCAGGAAAATTTAAATTTTAATTATAAAAATTACTGACATTATGGGAAAAACGACTAAAGTACTGCTTGCTTTGCTGATTTTTTCAGCATTATCATCAACAGCTTCGGCTCAGTTGTACAAAACCGGAATAGGTGCAAGAGCTGGATTTTTCAACGGATTTACCATAAAACATTTTGTAGAACAGGACAGGGCGGTTGAAGGTATTTTGTCAACACGGTGGAACGGGTTTATAATTACAGGCCTTTACGAATTCCAGAGAGAATTACCGGATATTGAAAATCTGGAGTGGTTTTTCGGTGGCGGCGCACATATCGGATTCTGGGGGGAAGGCCACTACCATCATAAAGAGAGGGACGAATCGCACACAATAGTGGGCCTTGACCTGATTATTGGTGCCGAGTATACTTTCGATGAATTCCCAATTTCATTAAGTCTTGACTGGAAACCGGCATTCAATATTTTCGGGGACTTCCACTGGTGGGGCGACGGTATAGCCCTCTCCGCCAGATATACATTCAGGTAAAATAATTTCCGGCACACCGGTTTGCAAAAAAAGGCCGGCTTTATCATAATAAAAAGGTTGCAATATCTCTATTGAAAGGTATTATCAAAAAAAGGGGTGTTTCAAAAGTCTGAAACACCCCCTTTTTATATGTACTATCCGGAAAGATTTCCAAATATTCAATTCTCAGGAGCTGAATATTTCATTTAATAAAGCCTCTTTATTACCGGATGGAGCCCGTTACTCTAAAAGCAAATATTTAAGGTTTGCATAGGGATCAGTTACCGGCTCAATATTCCCTTCTGTAGATGTGAAAATGGTGGTTACACCCGGACCGTGGCCGGCCACAAAGCTGTCACCGTGCGTGATAACTCCTATGGTTACCGCACCCTTTTTGAATATCCTTCCGTAACTTGTATCCGCATCAATTATTGCTACAATATCTCCAAACCTCAACTGGTCAAGGTTGTATTTCTCCACGGTTTCTTCACAGAAAAGCTGTATGTCATAATCCCCGCTGTAAGCATGGCTGCTTCCCAGTCCGGACCCCATGATCTTTGCCGGAACCTTCAGTGCAACACCTATGCGCAATTTGCCATCTGGTGTTACACCCATACCGGCTTCAGTAAGTGCCTCTATAAGGCGGGGACTTATATTCATCGGAGTTACCCCTTCGATATTGGTGAGTTCCATTCCAACACCCTTCGCGTAAACATGCATCCTGTCACCCAGCAAAAGCTTTTCAAATACTCCGTCATCACTGAAATCGACCATTACATGCTCCGAACCCCCATGCTTTCCTATTACATAACCGGTGGCGCCCCTTGCATCACCGGATATGACCCTCACTTTGTTTCCTATGCAGGATAAAACATTGAAGCCCCTGCTTTCAGCACTTTGCCTTCCGTTAGGATGATAAAGCGTTACGGCAGGCTCTATATGGTCGCCTGCAAGGTTAACTGCTGTATCTCCAGTCCTGAAATTATAGGTTATGCTTCCGGTACCGGGTACTACATTAAGCTGGCCGTCCGCACCGATGCGGTATGGAGGGTAAGACATTCTGGCCTCCCCGATACGTCCCTGCACAGCCATTTCCACAAGCTTGTCGTGGTTATACTCTAGTGGCTGAAGTTGTGCGGTTGCTTTTGGTGAAGATGCAAAGGCAATGAATAACAATGCCATTATGAGTCCCGGAGAGGAAATACCTTTCGAGAAAAAAATTCCTGGTAAAGTGATCATTTTAGTTTTCATAACTGTTTTTTATTTTGGGTTTTTAAAAATATTGCAATTTCCTGTTAAATGACTGAATTACTGAATCCTGCCGGGAGCAGCAGGATTGTCTTTTCAGAATACCGGAAAATGGATCAATCATTCAATTGATTATGCAAAATATGAATTGTAAATTTAGAAAAAAATAAATCATTTTATCTGCAATAATAATCAAACCAAAAATAATCTATTATGGATCAAATTATAAACAATCTTTTCTGGACAGAAATACTGAGAAATTTTCAGATATGGCTCATCAGGGAGCTGCCTGGACTGATTATCATTATTCTTATTGCTTTTATTCTCCTGAAGATAATTAAATTCACAACAGGGAGAGTGAAAAAAACCCTCCTTAAAAGGGCTGAAGAGGATGAGAATGTTGACACCATGGAAGTCGAAAAAAGGATAAATACATTGATGGGCATATTGTATGGAATCCTCAGAATTGTAATTGTATCGGTGCTTATAATGATCGTGCTGGTCAAGTTTGGTGTCAATATAGGCCCTATACTTGCAAGTGCCGGTATTGTCGGCCTGGCCGTCGGCTTTGGTGCACAGGAGTTTGTAAGGGATTATATCTCCGGTTTTTTCATGCTTCTTGAGAACCAGGTTAGGGTTGGTGATGTAGCTATAATAAATGGAACCGGCGGTCTGGTTGAGAAGATCGAGCTGCGAACCATAACCCTGAGGGACATTTCAGGAGTGGTTCACATATTTCAGAACGGCAAGGTTAACACTTTATCAAATATGACAAAGGAATGGTCAGCTATTGTTTTTGATATTGGCGTGGCATACAAGGAAGATGTGGAAAGGGTCATGAAGATAATTAAAGAAGTGGGTGATGAGTTGCAGATGGATCCGGAATTTGCTGATAAAATTATTTCCCCCATAGAGGTAATGGGGCTCGATAGTTTCGGAGACAGCGCCCTTGTCATACGCGCAAGGATCAAAACAAAGCCCATTCAACAATGGTTTACCGGCAGGGAATACAGGAAGAGGCTAAAAAAGGTTTTCGACAGGGAAAATATTGAGATCCCCTTCCCGCACAGAACTGTTTACTGGGGAGAAGAGATAAATCCGCTTAAGCTTGACATAAACAGGGAACAAACAGCAGAAACAAAATAAACCTGC
>PUMT01000187.1 GCA_003551495.1 Bacteroidota bacterium | reverse complement strand
TTGAAGATTTTGTTGATGAAGACACCGGCGAGGTTGTATCAATAGAACGTAATGAAGTGATAATTGACAGGGAGACCGTTCTTGAAGAGGAGCATATTGACGAAATAATAGATTCGGGAACACAAACGGTGCTTCTCCACAAGGAAGACCTGAATTTATCCGATTATGCCATTATTTACAACACATTGCAAAAGGATCCCTGCAACTCAGAGAAAGAAGCTGTGCTTCATATTTACAGGCAACTCAGAAACTCTGAACCGCCGGATGAGGCAACAGCACGTGATGTTATCGAAAAGCTGTTCTTTTCTGACAAGCGTTACGATCTGGGTGATGTTGGAAGATACCGTATAAACAAAAAGCTGGGACTGGAGATACCGATTGATACAAAGGTGCTGACAAGGGAAGATATTATAAGTATTATTAAGTACCTTATCAAATTGATCAATTCCAAAACCAACGTTGATGATATTGACCACCTGAGCAACCGCCGTGTACGTACAGTCGGCGAGCAGCTTGCAAACCAGTTTGGTGTTGGATTGGCACGGATGGCGAGGACTATAAGGGAGAGGATGAATGTTCGTGACAATGAGGTATTCCAGCCTGTTGACCTGATCAACTCCAAAACCCTTTCTTCGGTCATTAATTCCTTTTTTGGAACAAACCAGCTTTCTCAGTTTATGGACCAAACCAATCCGCTGGCAGAGATGACACACAAGCGCCGTATGTCGGCACTTGGGCCGGGAGGGTTATCCAGGGAGCGGGCTGGTTTTGAGGTAAGGGACGTTCATTACACCCATTACGGAAGGCTTTGTCCCATTGAAACACCCGAGGGGCCGAATATCGGTCTGATCTCATCCCTTTGCATTTACGCAAAAATCAATGATCTGGGCTTCATCGAAACACCCTACAGGAAGGTTGAAACTTCAAAGGTCAGCCTTGACACAAAAGATATTATCTACCTGAGTGCAGAAGAGGAAGAGGCGAAAATGATCGCTCAGGCGAATGCACCGTTGAATGATGACGGAACTTTTGTTAATCCCCGGGTAAAAGCCCGTTTTAACGGCGACTTCCCGCTTGCCGAAGCTGAAACCGTTGAGCTGATGGATATATCGCCCAACCAGATTGCTTCAATTGCTGCATCCCTAATACCTTTTCTGGAGCATGATGATGCAAACAGGGCTCTGATGGGGTCAAATATGATGCGCCAGGCGGTGCCGCTGCTCGAACCCGAGGCACCAATTGTGGGAACAGGGCTTGAGAAGAATGTAGCACAGGATTCACGTGTTCTTTTCACTGCCGAAGGTGACGGTGTGGTGGAGTATGCCGATGCAAATGAAATTGTAATAAGATATACCAGAACCGAAAGGGAAAAGTTTGTAAGCTTCGACCCCGAGGTTAAAAGGTACAGGTTGCCAAAATTCAGCAAAACCAACCAGAATACAATTATTAACCTTAAGCCGATTGTTTCAAAAGGTGAAAAGGTTGTAAAGGGACAAATACTTACCGAAGGTTATGCTACCGAAAAGGGTGAGCTGGCACTTGGGAGAAACCTGATGGTGGCTTTCATGCCATGGAAAGGCTACAACTTCGAGGACGCAATAGTAATTTCAGACCGGATTGTACGTGAGGATATATTCACCTCTGTTAATGTGGACGAGTACATTCTTGAAGTAAGGGATACAAAAAGAGGAGTGGAAGAACTTACATCCGACATTCCCAATGTGAGCGAAGAGGCCACAAAAAACCTTGATGAGTATGGCATAATCCGTATAGGGGCTGAAGTTAACCCGGGAGATATACTTATTGGCAAGATCACTCCCAAGGGTGAATCTGATCCTTCACCGGAGGAAAAGCTGTTAAGGGCTATATTTGGTGATAAGGCCGGAGATGTTAAGGATGCTTCACTTAAGGCACCTCCTTCATTATACGGTGTTGTTATTGAAAAAAGGCTCTTTTCAAGGTCTTCAAAAGACAAGAAAGGGAAAATTTCTGAAAAAACTATCCTGGAAAAGCTGGATCAGGAGTTGAAAGAAAAAGTTGATGAACTTACCTCAAAACTTGTCGACAAGTTGTTCATTCTTGTGAACGGGCGCACTTCACAGGGTGTGAAGAATTACCTCAACCAGGAGGTGGTGCCCAAGGGAGTCAAGTTCACCCAAAAGTCGCTTCAGGAAATTGATTACCTTAACGTTAATCCAAATAAGTGGACAACCGACAAGGAGAAGAATGAGACAATCAGGGAACTGTTGCAGAACTATACAACAAAGTTCAAGGAGCTGGATGCCCGTTACAAGAGGAAAAAGTACAATGTAACAATAGGTGATGAACTGCCTGCTGGTATTGTACAGCTTGCAAAGGTATATATTGCCAAGAAGCGCAAGGCCAAGGTGGGTGACAAGTTTGCCGGACGCCACGGTAACAAGGGGATTGTATCAAAGATTGTAAGGCAGGAGGATATGCCGTTCCTGGAGGACGGGACACCTGTAGATATTGTACTCAATCCGCTTGGTGTGCCTTCAAGGATGAACCTGGGACAGATCTACGAATCAGTACTGGGATGGGCAGGACATAGGCTGGGGGTTAAGTTTGAGTCACCTGTTTTTGATGGTGCCAAAATAGAACAGATAAGCGAATACACAGAAAAAGCCGGAGTTCCAAGTTACGGCAAGACATATCTTTTTGACGGTGGAACAGGCGGCCGTTTTGACCAGCCTGCAACTGTGGGTGTTATCTACATGATGAAGCTGGGCCATATGGTAGATGATAAAATGCATGCCCGCTCTATTGGTCCTTACTCGCTAATAACACAGCAGCCGCTTGGAGGTAAGGCTCAATTCGGCGGGCAAAGGTTCGGTGAGATGGAAGTATGGGCTCTTGAAGCTTTCGGTGCAGCCAACATTCTTCAGGAGATCCTTACGATCAAATCTGATGACGTCAGTGGCCGCGCCAGGGCGTACGAAAACATAGTCAAGGGAGATCCGCTTCCACAGCCGGGAATACCGGAGTCGCTCAATGTGCTGTTGCATGAGTTGAGAGGACTTGGACTTAGCATCAACCTTGTTTAGTTTAACCCTTTTTGAAGGGAATTAAATTCGTTCCGGTTTTTATAAACAGTAAACAATAATTATCCAATATGTCATTCAGAAGAGATACCAAGGTAAAAAGCAATTTTACAAAAATCTCCATCGGACTGGCTTCCCCCGAAGAAGTGCTTGAAAGGTCCAGCGGAGAAGTGCTTAAGCCGGAAACAATCAATTACCGTACCTACAGGCCTGAAAGGGACGGTCTTTTCTGCGAAAGGATCTTCGGTCCGGTAAAGGATTATGAATGCCACTGCGGCAAGTACAAAAGGATCCGCTACAAGGGCATTGTATGCGACCGTTGTGGTGTTGAAGTGACTGAAAAAGAGGTAAGGCGCGAGAGGATGGGACACATCAGTCTGGTAGTACCAGTAGCACACATTTGGTACTTTAAGTCGCTTCCAAACAAGATAGGTTACCTGTTGGGACTTCCTACAAAAAAACTGGAGTCCATAATATACTATGAAAGGTATGTTGTGATCAACCCTGGTATTAAAAAGAATGACGGGGTTGAATACCTTGATTTCCTCACTGAAGAGGAGTATATGGAAATCCTGGAGTCACTGCCCAAAGAGAATCAGATGCTTGATGATGAGGATCCAGAGAAGTTCATTGCATCTATGGGTGCTGATGCCCTGCATATGCTGCTCTCAAGGATCGATCTGGATGAGCTGTCCTTTTCCCTCAGGCATAAGGCAAATACCGAAACGTCACAGCAAAGGAAAAATGAGGCACTTAAACGGCTGCAGGTGGTAGAGGCGTTCCGTGCATCCAAAGGTGTAAACCGTCCGGAATGGATGGTGGTTAAAGTTGTTCCGGTTATACCGCCTGAATTACGACCTCTGGTTCCACTTGACGGAGGGCGTTTTGCCACATCCGACCTGAACGATCTTTACCGAAGGGTCATCATCCGTAACAACCGCCTCAAAAGGCTTATTGAGATCAAGGCACCTGAAGTGATACTGCGAAATGAGAAAAGAATGCTTCAGGAAGCAGTTGATTCTCTTTTCGATAATTCAAGGAAGGCCAATGCCGTTAAAACCGATGCCAACAGGCCACTCAAATCCTTGAGTGACAGCCTCAAGGGCAAACAGGGGCGTTTCCGCCAGAACCTTCTTGGAAAAAGAGTTGACTATTCAGCGCGTTCTGTAATAGTTATAGGTCCGGAACTCGACCTGCATGAATGCGGACTGCCAAAGGATATGGCTGCCGAGCTTTATAAACCATTTGTTATAAGAAAGCTTATAGAGAGGGGAATAGTCAAGACGGTTAAGTCGGCCAAAAAGATAGTAGACCGCAGGGATCCTGTTGTATGGGACATACTGGAAAATGTAATGAAAGGACACCCGGTACTGCTTAACCGGGCGCCCACTCTTCACAGACTTGGTATCCAGTCATTCCAGCCCAAAATGATTGAGGGGAAAGCTATACAGCTCCATCCGCTGGTTTGTACCGCTTTCAACGCCGACTTCGACGGTGACCAGATGGCAGTTCACCTGCCACTCGGTAATGCAGCCATACTGGAAGCCCAGATACTGATGCTTGCATCTCACAATATTCTGAACCCGGCAAACGGTGCGCCGATTGTTGTTCCCTCCCAGGATATGGTTCTTGGACTCTATTATATAACCAAAGCCAGGAAGAGTGAACCGGGATTTCCTGTTAAAGGGGAAAACAAAGTATTCTATTCTCCCGAAGAGGTGATCATTGCCTATAATGAAGGTGCGGTTGATCTGCATGCAATTATAAAGGTGCTGATAACCGATAATGAAACAGGTGAGTCTTCCCTTCTGGAAACCACCGTTGGAAGGGTAATTTTCAATCAGAAAGTGCCGGATAAGGTCGGATTTATCAACGAGTTGCTTACCAAAAAGTCACTCAGGGAAATTATAGGCAAAGTTCTTAAGAAAACCGGAACTGAAGTGACAGCCAGGTTCCTTGACAATATAAAAGACCTCGGGTTTGAAATGGCATTCAGGGGAGGCCTGTCATTTAATCTCGACGATGTTATTGTCCCTGTGGAAAAACAGGAGCTGATCAGTGAAGGATATAACTCGGTCGAAGAAGTATATGATAACTATAATATGGGGTTCATAACGAACAACGAGCGTTACAACCAGATAATCGATATATGGACTCATATAAATGCCAAGCTTACCCAGACACTGATGAAAAAGCTTACAACCGACAAGCAGGGCTTTAATGCCGTATTTATGATGCTTGACTCAGGTGCAAGGGGATCGAAAGAGCAGATACGCCAGCTTTCTGGTATGAGGGGGCTTATGGCAAAGCCGCAGAAATCGGGTACAACAACTTCGGAGATTATTGAAAACCCAATTTTATCGAACTTCAAGGAAGGCCTGTCGGTACTGGAGTACTTTATCTCCACACACGGAGCACGTAAGGGTCTGGCCGACACAGCTCTCAAAACAGCCGACGCAGGTTATCTTACAAGAAGGCTTGTGGATGTATCGCAGGATGTGATAGTTTCTGAAGTGGATTGCGGTACGTTGAGGGGATTGATGGCTACGGCAATAAAAAACAACGAAGAGGTGGTCGAGTCGCTATACGAGCGTATTCTTGGCCGTACAACAGTTCACGATATTTATCATCCCTCGACCGGCGACCTGATACTTGCCTCGGGTGATGAACTGAAAGAAGACATTTGCAACGCAATAGAAGAATCACCTATTGAGCAGGTTGAAATACGTTCGGTGCTTACATGTGAATCCAAGAAAGGAGTATGTTCAAAATGTTACGGAAGAAACCTTTCCACGGGCAAGATGGTGCAGCAAGGTGAATCGGTAGGTGTTATTGCTGCACAGTCTATCGGCGAACCCGGTACGCAGCTTACCCTGCGGACGTTCCACGTAGGTGGTACCGCATCGAACATTGCATCCGAATCGTCGCTTGTTGCCCGTTATGACGGTATTGCAGAAATTGACGAGTTGCGGACTGTAGACCATACCGACAAGATAGGGAATGAAGAGACAATTGTTATAAGCAGGCTGGCCGAGTTCAGGATAATTGACAAAAATACCAACATTGTCCTTACAACACAGAATGTCCCTTACGGCTCGAAGCTTTATGCCAAACCGGGTGATGAAATCAAGAAAGGTGACCTTATATGTGAATGGGATCCCTACAATGCTTCAATAGTTGCAGAGACCAGCGGCAAGATAAGTTTCGAATCGATGGTTGAAGGTGTTACCTACAGGGAAGAGGTGGATGAGCAGACAGGTTTTCGCGAAAAGGTGATTGTCGATACAAGAGATAAGACCAAAAACCCGATCATTAAGATACTTTCTGATGAAGGGGAAGTGCTGAAATCCTATAACCTTCCGGTAGGTGCTCATGTCACCGTGGCTCAGGATGCAAGGGTTGAAGCAGGTGATATTATTGTTAAGATACCACGTGCCGTTGGCAAATCGGGAGACATAACCGGAGGTTTGCCCAGGGTTACTGAGCTTTTTGAGGCAAGAAACCCGTCAAACCCTGCAATTGTATCCGAAATTGACGGTGAGGTGCATTTCGGCAAGATAAAGCGTGGTAACAGGGAGATCATTATTAAATCCAGAACAGGCGAAGTTAAAAAGTATCTGGTTTCTCTTTCCAAGCAGATACTGGTTCAGGAAAGTGATTATGTAAAAGCAGGGACACCACTCTCTGACGGCGCGATCACCCCGGAAGACATACTCATGATCAAAGGCCCGACGGAAGTTCAGGAATACATTGTAAACGAAGTACAGGAAGTTTACCGTATGCAGGGTGTGAAGATCAATGACAAGCATTTTGAGGTAATTGTGAGGCAGATGATGAGAAAGGTATCGATAGATGATCCCGGAGATACCAAATTCCTCGAGAAGCAGGTTGTTGACAAGTGGGAGTTTATGGATGAAAACGACTGGATTTACGGAAGAAAAGTGGTTGAAGACCCGGGTGACTCTTCTTCACTGAAGGCCGGACAGATAATTACTGCAAGAAGGCTGAGGGATGAGAACTCAATGCTTAAACGAAGAGACCTCAAGCCCGTCACCGGCAGGGATGCAATACCCGCAACTTCAAGTCAGGTACTGCAGGGTATAACTAAAGCGGCACTTCAGACCAATTCTTTCATATCCGCTGCATCATTCCAGGAAACGACAAAAGTGCTCAACGAAGCAGCTATTTACGGAAAGATAGATTATCTTGAAGGACTGAAGGAGAACGTTATAGTCGGACACCTCATACCGGCCGGTTCGGGACAGAAAGAATACGGAAAAATTATTGTTGGATCAAGGGAGGAATATGAGGCACTGACTTCAGAAAAGAAAAAAGAGGTAAAAATCACCGATGAATAAAAAAATGCAGATATGGAAGGTGAAAAGAAGAAAAACCAGATAAAAATAGAGCTCAAGGATGATGTTGGACAGGGTATTTATTCAAACCTGGCCATTATTACCCACTCCAGCTCAGAATTTGTAATAGATTTCATCAGGGTAATGCCCGGTGTTCCCAAGGCGGAAGTCAAATCAAGGGTAATCCTTACACCCGAGCATGCAAAACGGCTTCAGAATGCCCTTAACGACAACATCAACAAGTATGAATCCAATCACGGACCGATTAAAAAGATTGAAGGGAAAGGTGGCCCGGGAATGCCAATGAACTTTGGCGGGCCGACGGCTGAAGCCTGACCGTTTACAGCCCATCGTTTTCCGGTGGGCTTTTTTTGATTCTGACTTGTCCCGTTTCAGGATACTTTATTTTATTAAAAACGATAATTTGGAGTATTGTATACTATTTCTATATTTGTTTTTTGTATTAAAATGCGAATTATATCATGAAGAAGTTTAATATTGTTGTTTTGGCAAAGCAGGTTCCCGACACCAGGAATGTTGGCAAGGATGCCATGAAAGCCGACGGAACTGTAAACAGGGGAGCACTTCCGGCAATTTTCAACCCGGAGGACCTGCACGCCCTTGAACAAGCCCTGAGAATAAAGGATAAATATCCGGATGCAATTGTAACTATTATGACAATGGGCCCGGCAAGGGCAGCAGAGATAATCAGGGAAGGGCTATACAGGGGTGCTGACAGGGGATACCTGTTAACTGACAGGAAATTTGCCGGCTCAGATACACTTGCAACATCTTATGTTTTGGCTCTTGGAATAAAACAGCTTTTTCCGGTTGACATTGTAATTGCAGGACGCCAGGCCATTGACGGAGACACTGCACAGGTAGGGCCGCAGGTAGCCGATAAACTCAACCTGCCGCAGGTTACCTATGCAGAAGAGGTTCTCTCAATGGAAAAGGGAAAAATAATAGTAAAGCGAAGACTTGAAAGGGGTGTTGAAACTGTTGAAGCTCCAATGCCAGTCGTGCTGACCGTTCATAGTTCCGCACCGGCATGCCGTTCACGGAATGCCAGACTGCTTATGAAGTATAAGCATGCAAAAAGTGTTTCTGAATTGCAGGAAATGTCGGAGGACTATATTCAGCTTCAGAAAGACAGGCCATATCTCCTGATTGAGGAGTGGGGTGCATCCAATATTTCAGCCGATACCGAAAATCTTGGCCTTTCAGGTTCGCCAACCAAAGTAAGAAAAATTGAAAATGTCGTTTTCAAAGCCAAGGAATCAAAAGTGCTTTCGTCAGACGATGAGGATATTAACGGACTTATAAAGGAACTTATAGAAAACCATACTATTGGCTGATTTTACATTTTGGTTTTTATTGATTATTAAAAAATATTTTAAAAAGTGAACAACGTTTTTGTTTATTGTGAAATAGAAGAGGGTAAAGTTGCCGATGTCAGCCTGGAATTGCTGACAAAGGGGCGCTCCCTGGCAAATCAGTTAAAATGCCGGCTTGAAGCTGTTGTGGCCGGTTCAAAACTTGATGGTGTCGAAAAACAAATTAATCCATACGGCGCAGATGTGATCCACATAGCAGAGGACAAGAGTCTTTATCCGTATAAGACACTTCCTCATGCCAAAATAGTAAAAGAAGTTTTTCAAAAAGAAAAACCCTGCATAGGCTTGTTCGGGGCTACTTCAGTGGGGAGGGACCTTGCACCCAGAATTGCTTCTGTGCTAAAATGCGGACTTACTGCTGATTGCACCGCACTTGAAATAGGCGACCATACCGATAACAAAACGGGAAAGGAGTATAAAAACCTTTTATACCAAATAAGACCGGCATTCGGTGGTAATATACTTGCCACAATCATCAATCCTGAAACACGTCCACAGCTTGCAACCGTCAGGGAAGGAGTTATGAAAAAGGAAGAGGTTACCGGGAATCACAATGCTGAGTTAAAAAAGGTAGATGCAGCCGGACTTCTGAGTGAAGAGGACTTTATAGTAGAAATAATAGAACGCCACATCGAGCCCAGGAAGGTGAATATTGCAAATTCAAATATTATTGTTGCCGGTGGTTATGGTGTTGGTTCGAAGGAAAATTTCGCTTTGTTGTTCCAGCTTGCTGATGTTTTAGGTGGCGAGGTTGCAGGATCACGCGCAGCTGTTGACAGCGGTTTTGTAGAGCATGCCAGACAGGTGGGACAAACAGGGGTAACTGTCCGGCCGAAGCTTTATATAGCCTGCGGGATATCCGGACAAATACAGCACCGTGCCGGAATGGACCAGTCAGCTATGATCATTTCCATTAACGATGATCCCGGCGCCCCGATAAACCAGATTGCCGATTATTCTGTCATTGGTGATCTGAATGAAATAATCCCGAAAATGATAAAATACTATAAGAAAAATTCAAAGTAAACATTCAAGGGGTTTTTATATAAATCGACAATCAACTTCAAAAAAATGGCAAATTTTTACAGAGATAACAACGACCTCAAATTTCATCTTCATCACCCTCTCATGAAAAAGGTCGTTTCCCTCAAGGAAAAGGATTTTTCAGAAAGCAGCGAGTTTGATTACGCTCCGCTGGATTTCGAAGATGCTGTTGACAATTATGACAAAGTGCTTGAAATAGTAGGCGATATATGTGCCAACATTATTGCACCAAATGCCGAATCAGTTGACAGTGAAGGCCCTCAGCTTATAAAAAATGAAGTCAAATATGCACGCGGTACTGCTGAGAATCACGAGGCACTGACCAAAGCCGGACTGATCGGGATGTCACTGCCGAGAAAATATAACGGACTCAATTTCCCGATGGTACCATATGTAATGGCTGCGGAGCTTGTTTCCCGTGCTGATGCAGGATTTGCAAATATATGGGGACTTCAGGATTGTGCAGAGACAATCCATGAGTTTGGTTCAGATGAGTTGAAGGAGGAATTTCTCCCTCGTTTCAATAAAGGTGCAACTGCGGCAATGGACCTTACAGAACCCGATGCAGGTTCCGACCTGCAGGCTGTACAGCTGAAAGCGACATACGACAGCAATCGCGGTACCTGGCTGCTTAACGGGGTAAAAAGGTTTATTACAAACGGTGATGCCGATATATCGCTTGTGCTTGCAAGATCTGAAGAGGGAACTCTTGACGGGCGCGGATTGTCACTTTTCGTATATGACCGCAAACACAAATCTGTTATAATCAGACGAATTGAGAACAAACTTGGTATTAAGGGTTCACCTACCTGTGAGCTGGTATTCAGGGATGCAC
Organism: Bacteroidota bacterium; assembly: GCA_003551495.1. GTDB lineage: Bacteria > Bacteroidota > Bacteroidia > Bacteroidales > PUMT01 > PUMT01. The sequence goes on along the minus strand of PUMT01000187.1, from coordinate 6,407 downwards.
CTGCAAAGCTTGTTGGCGAAAGAAAATTTGGCCTTATTAAATATGTAATGTCACTTATGAACTCCGCAAGGCTGGGAGTAGCTGCACAGTCGGTTGGTATAGCCGAAGCTGCCTTCCGTGAAGCGGAAAAATATGCCGCGGAGAGGATACAGTTCGGCAAGCCTGTAATAGAGTTTCCTGCAGTTTACGAAATGCTCAGAAATATGAAGGTGAAGATACAGGCGCACAGGTCACTTCTTTATGAAACAAGCCGCTTTGTGGATATATACAAGTCCTATAACCATTTGTCGGAAGAGCGGAAGCTTGAAAAGGAAGAACGTAATGAGATGAAAAAGTATCAGCGTCTCGCGGACGTCTACACACCTTTGCTTAAACTTACTGCAAGCGAATACTCTAACCAGGTGGCCTATGATGCACTTCAGGTTCACGGGGGGGCAGGGTTCATGAAAGATTTCCCAATAGAACGTATATACAGGGATGCCAGGATCACTTCAATTTATGAAGGCACATCACAGTTACAGGTAGTGGCTGCTATCAGGGGTGTGACATCCGGACTTTACCTTGAGCATATCAGGGGCGTGTATGAAAAGATGAAGATAAGGCCCGATATGGAATACCTGCACAGCATGCTTGTTGGCATGACCTCCGAATATGAAAAGTGTGTTCAGTCTGTGCTGGATGTAAAAGAAAACGAATATACCGATTTCCACGCACGCAGGCTTGTGGAAATGGCAGGCAACATTATAATGGGGTATCTGCTTCTGGAGGATACGGTACGTGATGAGCACTATGGTCATTCAGCCGGGATCTTCATCCGGAAGGCTTATTCCGAGAACAGGGAAAGAGCCGAATTCATAAATAATTTCGAGCTGAAAGACCTTGGCATTTTCAAGTATTGAAAAGGTCATAAATACGTATTGAAGGAATTTTTTTAGCTACAGGGTTGTATCTTCATTTATTGCACGGAGGAGGCAATGGATAAGCGGTTTGAAAAGATTTGCATTTTGGGTGCAGGTAACCTGGCATGGAACCTTGCACAGGCTTTGCATAGAGCCGGCCATAAAGTTATCGAAGTTTTCAGCCGCACAAGGGAGCACGCCGAAGAACTGGCCAAAATTACAGAAGGCAGGTGGACGACAGATCTGGCCGGGACAGGCAGGGATGCAGATATTATTATTCTGGCACTTTCCGACAATGCTATTGAATATGCACTGGAATCGGTAAATCCGGGAGATTCGCTTGTAGTCCATACAGCGGGAAGCATTCCACTTGAAATATTCAGGGATAGAGCAGTGAACTACGGAGTGTTCTACCCCCTGCAAACCTTTTCCAGGAAAAGGCTTGTTGATTTTTCCGGTGTGCCTGTGTGTCTGGAAGCAAATAATGAGGGAAACCTTGAGAAGCTTGAAAGGCTTGCCGGCACAATATCGGGGAGTGTTTACCGTATAGATACGCAGCAAAGGGAGTTCCTGCACCTGGCAGCTGTTTTTGCCTGCAATTTCAGCAATCATATGTACCATATTGCCGAAATTTTGATGAAGGAAAAGGGAATACCATTCGATATAATGCAACCCCTTATTGCAGAAACTTCCGGGAAAATTACCGGTATCTCTCCGTTTGACGCTCAGACCGGTCCGGCAGTCAGAAATGACGAAAACGTTATAGGGAAGCACCTTGATCTGCTTTCATCAATGCCCGAAAGGCAAAAATTGTATAAACTGATTACAGATCATATCCGAAGCTGCCATGGGAGATGATGTGAAAAAATGTGTAAAAATGGGTAAAATGAACAACTATAATAATGACCTGTTAAATATAAAAGCTTTTGCCTTCGATGTTGACGGGGTTTTTTCAGACGGCCTTGTAATGCTCCATCCCGGCGGGGATTTAATGCGGGCAATGAACATAAAGGATGGATTTGCAGTTCAGCTCGCGGTTAAAAAAGGTTATCCGGTTGGGATAATTACCGGCGGCAATTCTGAGTCTGTCAGGAAAAGGTTCGAGAGGCTGGGGGGTAAGGATGTATATCTCAAATCATCGGAAAAGACAGTTGATTTTGAGGATTTTTTAAACAGAAACGATCTTCAGCCGGAAGATGTTTTGTATATGGGAGATGATTTACCTGATTACAATGTAATGTCAATGTCAGGATTTCCCTGTTGCCCGGAAGATGCTGCAAATGAAATAAAACAGATATCCAGGTATATATCCGGAAAGAAAGGCGGCGAGGGTTGTGTAAGGGATGTTATTGAAAAAGTATTGAAGCTGCACGGAAAATGGATGGACGGAGAGGGTTTTCACTGGTAACCAACGGATCATGACAGATCTACTGAAGCTTGTACGAATACAGAATCTTGCCATTATTGCGCTGACCCAGTATGTTATCAGGCACGCAATAATCAGTCCTGTTCTCAGGATAAACCACCTTGAGCTTCAGCTCGGGCATTTCGATTTTTTTGTCCTGGTGCTGGCAACCCTTTTAATTACCGCTGCAGGCTATGTCATTAACGATTATTTTGACACCCGCACCGACCTTGTTAACCGCCCTTCCAAAGTCCTTGTCGGCAAAACGATAAACAGGCGTACGGCAATCATCCTTCACTGGGTTTTCAGTTTTACCGGAATTTTGCTTGGTTTTTACGTTGCCTACCGTGCAGGTTTCCTGTTGCTCGGATTACTTTTTATTGTTGTGTTCCTGCTGCTGTGGTTTTATTCCACCACCCTCAAGCGTCAGGTTATAGTAGGCAATGTTGTTGTATCCGTTCTTACCGGGATGGTGCCGGTTGTGGTACTGATATTTGAAATGCCCGGACTGATAAAAGGTGTTGAAACTGCTTTTTCCCTTCATCATGCCAATATCAATTATATGGTTGCCTGGACGGGTTTTTTTGCTTTTTTTGCTTTTTTGCTGACACTTATACGGGAAATAATTAAAGATATAGAGGATTTTGAAGGAGACAAGGCATTCGGACGTAAAACACTGCCGGTTGTTCTGGGGATAACCTTTGCCAGGCTGGTTGTGGCTGCACTGGTAATGCTGACCCTGGTTTCGCTTGGTTATATATATATTATTTATCTTCTGACTGGTTTATACGGAAATACTGATATCATTACATTCTTTTACTTTCTGATGCTGATAGCCGTTCCGTTACTTGTTCTCTTTTACCGGGTGCTGATTGCAACGGAAAAAAAGGATTACATTTATGCAAAAAATCTTTCCAAGGCAATCATGCTGGCAGGGATAATGTATGCTTTCCTTGTAAGGTTTATTATCCTCCATTCACTTTAACAAAGTATCAAAGACCCCGATATGTATTCCCTCAAAAATAAATTCAAGGACACCCGGATAATTCTGGCCACTAATTCTCCCCGCAGAAAGCTTCTGTTCGGTGAACTTGGACTACCGTTCAGTTCACTGTCCGTTAAGGGAGTTGACGAAATCTACCCCGGTTATTTGAAAGGAAAAGAAATACCGGTTTACCTTGCCCGGAAAAAGGCAGAGTCGCTGAAAAATATTACTGAGGGAAATACGCTGGTTATAACAGCCGATACAATAGTAACAGTTGAAAATGAAGTTCTCAATAAACCTTCAGGCCCGGCCGAAGCTGCCGGGATGCTTAAAAAGCTGTCCGGCAAAAAACACAGTGTTGTTACCGGGGTCTGCCTCTACTCCAGGGCAAAAGAGAGATCTTTTCATTCTGTAACAGATGTATATTTCAGTTACCTGAAAGATGAAGATATAAGTTATTACATTGAAAATTACCGTCCTTTTGATAAAGCCGGGGCATACGGCATACAGGAGTGGATAGGCTACATAGGTGTCGAAAGGATAGAAGGGTCCTATTTCAACGTGATGGGGCTTCCGGTTCATGAGCTTTATTGCAGTTTATCTGAATATTAACTTAAATCAGTTATTATGACAAGAAATCTATTAGCCGCATTTGTCATTTTCCTTGCAGTCTCCTGCCTTGTCAGGGCGCAGGAGGGTATGTGGCTTCCGTTCATGCTTCATGAGAATATTGAAGATATGAGGGAGAAAGGGTTTATGCTCGGTGCGGATGATGTTTACCATACGGAAAGGCCGAGCCTCAAGGATGCTGTTATTCGTATTGGAGGATGCACAGGAGTTGTGGTTTCAGAAGAGGGACTGGTACTGACCAATCACCACTGCGCCTACAGGGCTATACAGTCCCACAGCACCGTTGAATCCGATTACCTGGGCGACGGGTTCTGGGCAATGTCCAGGGAAGAAGAATTGCCCAATCCGGGGTTGACTGCAACACTCCTTGTGAGGATGGAAGATGTGACAGAAAGGGTGCTTTCGCACCTCAATGATGATATGACGGATGATGAACGGCGCCGGGTTATCAGGAGGGTCTCCGGTGAGATTGAAGGGGAGGCGGTTGAGGGCACCCGTTACCGTGCAAGTGTGGATTCCTATTACTACGGCAACGAGTTTTACCTTTCTGTTTACGATGTGTTTGAGGATGTAAGACTGGTTGGGGCACCCCCGTCATCAATCGGCAAATTTGGAGGTGACGAGGATAACTGGATGTGGCCCAGGCATACCGGCGACTTCACTTTCTTCAGGATATATGCCGGAGAAGACAATGAGCCGGCCTCACACGATCCCGGTAACAAACCTTACAATCCGCCGGTACATGCTACTGTCGCTTCAGAATCCCCAAAAGAGGGAGATTTTACTATGGTTTACGGATTCCCCGGCTCCACCAATCAGTACCTTACCTCGCATGCAGTTCGCATTATAAAAGAGATAAGGAATCCTCACAATATTGAACTGCGTACAAGAAGGCTGGAAGCTATGGAGTCAGCTATGAGGGAAAGCCGCAAAGTTACGATACAGTACGCTGCCAAGCAGTCAGGTGTAAGCAATGCGTGGAAACGCTGGCAGGGAGAGAACAGGGGACTTGCAAGACTTGATGCTGTTGAGAGAAAACTTGAACTGGAAAGGGAGTTCATTGAATGGGTTTCAGATTCCCCTGAAAGGCAATCCAGGTACGGCGACCTGATGACACGTTTTGAGGAACTTTACAGTGAAATGGAATATCTCACAATGCCCTATGATTATATGAGGGAAGGATTGCTTGCCGTGGAGATACTTGGTTTTGCGGGACAATTTGCCGACCTGGCGGATATGTACAGACCTGATCTGGAAGAGGAGATGCTTGAAAGGATCAGGGAACGGATTGAAGCTTCAAAAGAGAGTTTTTTCAGGGATTATCATGAACCGATTGACAGGGATATTTTCACAGAAATGATATATATGTACCGGGAAAATGTGGATACTGCGTTTCATCCGGGTTTTTTCAGAGAAATTGAAATAGATTTCGACGGTGATATTGAGGCCTATACAACTTATGTTTTTAACAATTCAGTATTTACATGCGAAGAGGAATTGTCGTATATGACCGATAATATATCCGGAAAAATAAATGAAACAATTGCAGTTGATCCGTTATACCGGATTTTTTCCGATGCCCGTGAGGTGTATGCAGCAGTTCTGCCCCGCTATATGGAGATAAATACAGAGTTAAACGGACTGTACAGGTTTTATGTTGAAGGGTTGAGGGAGATGAAGGAAAGTGAACTCTTTTATCCGGATGCCAACAGGACTCTCAGGGTATCCTACGGGAATGTCCGGGGATACTATCCGAGGGATGCAGTTTTCTATAGCCACTATACAACACTTGGGGGCGTGATTGAAAAGAATGCCTCGGGTGCAGAAGATTATGAAACTCCTGCAAAGCTGATCCAGCTTTATGAAGAGGGGGACTTTTATCCATATTCGACTGACGGGAAGGTGAGGGTTTGCTTTATTGCATCCAACCACACCACGGGAGGCAACTCTGGGAGTCCGGTTTTCAATGCTTACGGAGAACTTATAGGACTAAATTTTGACAGGGTCTGGGAAGGCACAATGAGTGATATTATGTTTGACCCGGATCAGTGCCGCAATATTTCGGTGGATATGAGTTATGTAAAGTTTATAACCGACAGGTTTGCAGGTGCAGGTTACCTGCTGGATGAACTGACCATTGCAGAATAAATAGAGTAGGGGCTGTCTCAAAAGGGCAGCCTCTTTTCCAGTTCCCTCAGGTACTCCTCATAATCTTTCCTGCTGTTTATATTTCGGTACCAGCCTTTACCCTCAAACTCAACAAAAACGGTTTTGGCATGACCAGCCAGCTCCATTATTTTCCTTCCACCCTTTTCCAGTATCTTCTCAATCTGCTTTACAACACTTTTCCGGTAAACGGCGAACATAGGTTCATATTTGTTGCCGTAACTAACAGGCACAACCATTTCTGCATTACCTGCAAGTTTTAACATCTTGCTTACAAGTCCAATATCTATCTCAGGTATATCGCATGCAGTCACAAAATTCA
>PUMT01000094.1 GCA_003551495.1 Bacteroidota bacterium | reverse complement strand
GATTCGAACTCCATACAGGATGTTATATTTTTCCCGCAAATGAAGCCTCTGAAGAAAGAAAAAAGCGACGATGACGAACAGTTCATGTCACTCGGCATACCGGCAGACTGGGTCAAAGTGATCCGTAAGTTGGGGTATCCCACGGTTGAGAGCCTGAAATCAGCCAGACCCGGTAAACTGCATAATGAACTTTGCGGCTACAACAAGAAATACAAGCTGGGATTCAACAATCCCTCACCTGAGGAAGTCGGCCGGTGGCTTAATGAGCAACCAGATTACAAAAAATGATTATGCCTGAAAAACCCGAAATTGCCGTAATAGGCAGCGGAAGCTGGGCAACAGCAATTGCCAAGATATTGTTGTGCAATACAAGCCCTATCAACTGGTACTTCCGCAATCAGTCATCCATGGATCACATGCAAAAATACTGCCACAACCCAAGGTATTTGAGCTCCGTTACATTCGATGTGTCCAGGATAAGGATGTATAACGACCTGAAGAAGGTAATAGCCGATTCGGATATACTTTTCTTCGCCGTACCTTCGGTCTATCTGAAAGGGCTTCTTTGTGGAAAGGAACTTGACTTCAAAGGCAAACTGGTGGTTTCAGCAATCAAGGGAATTGTACCTGAGGACAATCTCACCATTGCTGAATTCTTCAACAGGTGCTACAATTTGGGTTTTGATTCCATCAGCACCATAACTGGTCCGTGCCATGCTGAAGAGGTTGCACTTGAACGCCTTTCTTATATTACAATAGCCTCAAAAACAGAAGGTAAAGCCCGGAGTATTGCTGGTTATCTTAAGACACACTTTATAAAAACGGTACTTATTGATGATATATATGGTGCTGAATACTCCTCTGTGCTAAAGAATATTTTTGCAATAGCCGCGGGGATATGTCATGGACTGGGTTACGGTGACAATTTTCAGGCAGTGTTAATATCCAATTCGATAAGGGAGATAAAAAGGTTTCTTGACCGGACTTATCCCAGTGAAAGGGAGATTGACAGCTCAGCGTACCTTGGTGACCTCCTGGTAACCTCCTATTCACAGTTCAGTCGAAATCGCACTTTCGGAATGATGATAGGGAAGGGTTATTCAGTTAAATCTGCAATGCTTGACATGAACATGGTGGCTGAAGGTTATTATTCCACTAAGTGTATTAATGAGATAAACCGGAGATACAATGTTCATATGCCTATAACCGATGCTGTTTACAACATACTTTATGAAAAAATATCACCGGCAATTGAGATAAGGCTTTTAACAGAGCAGCTGGCCTGATGCAGGCCCGCACCAAAAAATAATTGATAAAAACCTGTTATATGGAAGATCTGAAACTTAACATCAGCAATGTTTTTCCGTTTGTTTCAGAATCGGAGGTTGAGTTGATGAAAGAGGAAACAAGAGGCTCCCTGGAAGATATTCACAAAGGAGAAGTAAAAGGAAGTGAGTACCTTGGCTGGATCGATTTCTCTTCCGTGCATGGCGAAAAGCTGTCTGCCGAAATTGAAGAAACCCTTGAGCCGTTCAGAGAGAAAGCAGAAGTTATTGTAGTTACGGGAATAGGAGGCTCATATCTGGGTTCCAGGGCAATAATAGATTCTTTATCACATTGTTTTGAAGTTTTCGCACTCAGAAATGATTCTCCTAAAGTCGTGTTTGCAGGACATAATTTAAGTGAGGACTATCTTTCCGGACTCCTTGATATACTCAATGAAAAATCATATGTTGTGGTGGTTATTTCCAAATCCGGAACCACCACGGAGCCGGCTGTTGCATTCCGTATCCTGAGGAATCACCTTAAAATAAAGTATGGGAAAAGGGAGGCAAATAGAAGGATAATAGCAATAACAGATCCTTCAAAAGGTGCATTGAGAAAAATGGCCGATGAGGAAGGATTTGCCTCATTCTCCGTACCCGGAAATGTGGGAGGCCGCTTTTCGGTTCTTACTGCGGTGGGACTTGTGCCGGTTTTTTTGTCAGGGTTCAGGATAAGGCGGCTGATTGAGGGAGCATGCAGGATGGAGGAGCTTACAACTCCCCTGGTTGATTGTGCTGAAAATCCCTCTGCTATGTATGCCCTTGCCCGCAATGCTCTTTACAGGAAAGGAAAAAAGATAGAAGTGCTTGCTACAAACCATCCGGGTATGATTTATTTCGGTGAATGGTGGAAACAGCTTTTTGGCGAAAGTGAAGGAAAGGGGGAAAAGGGTATATTCCCGGCTAGTGTTAACTATACAGCTGACCTTCATTCAATGGGACAATACCTTCAGGATGGGGAACGCCATCTTTTTGAAACCTTCCTAACGATAAACAGTCCCGGAAGGCGCCTGATGATACCTCATGAGGAAGACGATTCCGATGAACTTAATTATCTGGCCGGCAAAAGGATCTCCCGGGTTCAGAAAATGGCTGAATCCGGGACAATTATCGCCCATTATGACGGAGGGGTTCCGGTACTGCAAATAGAGATACCTTCACTTGATGAGTATTATCTTGGCCAACTCATCTATTTTTTTGAAAAGGCCTGTGCTGTAAGCGGCATTCTGCTGGGGGTGAATCCTTTTGATCAGCCGGGAGTAGAGGATTACAAGAATAATATGTTTGCCCTTCTCAATAAGCCCGGTTTTGAAAAGGCATCGCAAAATATTGCCGGAAGGTTCAAAGGCCGGGGATCTCATTAATATGATGCGGACAGGTTATCGTTTACTGCACCATACAAACATGGAATAATATTGCCGTATTTAAAGTGTTACTTTTTTTTCCTGCGGTTAATTTCATCCCTTATTTCGGAGGCTCTTTCGTAGTTTTCATTTTTTACAGCTTCCTGAAGCATATCTTTCAGTTCAGGAATAGTAAAGCCGCGAAGTTCTTCGCTTGGTGAACCCGATTTTTTCTTTGACGGGTCGGAAAAAAATTCCGAACCCGGAGGGGTTTTCCCTTCTTTCGATTCCTGTTCAAGGTCTATGACTATACCGGCTTTTGAAAGAATATCCTCTGTAGTATAAACGGAGCACTTGAAACGCAGGGCTAAAGCAATGGCATCACTTGTTCTTGCATCAACAGTTATCTGCTTGTCCCCGTCTTCACATATGAGTTTTGCATAAAACACCCCCTCTTCAAGCTTGTGAATGTTGACCTCGGTTACGGATATGCCAAAAGCGGTTGCAAAGCTCAGGAACAGGTCGTGTGTCAAGGGCCTTGGAGGTTTCAGCCCTTCAAGCTGAATGGCAATGGCTTGCGCCTCAAAACCCCCGATAATTATCGGGATCCTTCTTTCACCGTTTTCTTCTGCCAAAACCAGGGCATATGCACCCGATTGTGTCTGACTGTAAGATATTCCAAGGACATTCAACTTTATTTTGCTCATAACTGAAACAGATAATTATTGAAACTGCGCAATTGAAAAAGCCTTTAACTCCTAACACAAAAATAACAATATCTTTTTATGATGCACGTTTATTGCAAATTTATTTGAAAGTATGCTTTTTCAGGCTTTGAAGGGCACTCATTACCAGGGCGTAATGTCACATGCATTTTCCGGATTTTTTAATCCTCCCGGTATGGGATTTGCTTCATAAATAAATAATTCCGGGCAAAAAAGTTCCGGTAAGAATAACAAAAAAACCGTCTGAAAAATATAGGTTGCAAAAAGTTTGTAAATAGGTAAAACTTTTTTACTTTTGCACTCCTTAACTATAATAAATAAAGTAAACAGGGAAAAAGATGTATGCAATTGTTGATATAGCCGGACAGCAGTTTAAAGTAGAGAAAGAAGCAAAACTTTACGTTCACCGCCTGCAGGAAGAAGAGGGCGCACAGGTTGATTTTGAAAAGGTTTTGCTGGTTGACAATGACGGAAAAGTTAAAGTCGGGAAGCCTCTCGTGAAGGATGCAGTAGTAAAGGCACGTGTACTTTTACATCTCAAGGGGGATAAGGTCAGGATATTCAAAAAGAAGAGAAGAAAAGGTTACCAGAAACTGACAGGTCATCGTCAAAACCTCACTCAAATACAAATTGAGGATATTGTTGCTTAATATTAGTACCTTATCAATAAGAGAAGTTTCAATATAAAAATGATATAAAATGGCACACAAGAAAGGAGCTGG
>PUMT01000163.1 GCA_003551495.1 Bacteroidota bacterium | reverse complement strand
TATATCCAGAAGGTGCTGCTGGTTGATCGGTTTGGTCAGGTAATCGCTGCAACCGGCTGCTTTTATACGTTTTTGTTCAAGTCCAGAGGAATAGGCGGTTTGAGCGATTACCGGCACATCCGGCAAAAAGCTTTTAATTTTTTCAGTTGCTTCGAACCCGTCAATCCCGGGCATCTGTATGTCCATTAAAACCAAATCTATAGAGGATTCTTTGCGGGAAATATCAATTGCATCCTGACCGTCACGGGCATGAATTATTTTCACTTTGGTTTTTTCAAGCATTTTCTCAAGGAGCCTGTAATTCAGCTCGTTGTCTTCAACGATCAATATCACCTTGTTTTGCCAGTCAGGTATATTTTGTTTTTGGTTGCTATGCATACGGGAAATGGAATTTTCCACTTTTTAAAAAAGTAATTGCAATATTAAGGTAAAATACTGATAAAAGCAGTTTTATTATCAACAATTTTTCATTAATGATTTGTAGAAAAAGCCATAGTGTTTTTGTAACCGGACTGTAGCAGGGTTTGTGCAGAAGAAGCTGCAGTGTTTTTTAGGATAAAAAAAAATCATGTACATTTGCAAACTTAATTATGATGCAACAGGAGAGGAATTACGGCTATGAAGAAGTTTATCGTTGTTTGCTGTCTGCTGAAAGCCGGATTGAATGTTAATGGAAATTTTTCGTTGCCAGATACACTGTTTTTATCTGCAGATACTGTATATATTGAAGAAATAGTTGTGAGCACACATCGTGCGCCTGCGATTTATTCCGGTTTATCCCGCTCAGTTACCGTCCTCAGGGAGGATGAAATAAAAATGCTGCCGGCTCAAAGCCTGCAGGGCGTTCTCGGGCATGTGCAGGGTGTTGATGTCAGGCAAAGAGGTCCGCACGGTGTGCAGGCTGATGTGAGCGTCAGGGGCGGATCTTTTGAACAGGTTGCTGTATTGCTTAACGGCATGAGGATAAACGACCCCCAGACCGGCCATCATCACCTCAACATCCCTGCTGCCTTTCAGGATATCGAGCGTATTGAAATACTTAAAGGTCCGGGATCAAGAATATATGGCCCCAATGCATACAGCGGAGCGATAAACATAATTACACGCGGTTTTGATGAGCCGATGGTCAGCGGATCATTTTCAGGGGGTGAATATGGATATTTCAATACTTCTGCTGCTTTCCAGTTCCAGACCGGTTCCCTTGGCCACAGGATTTCCGGTTCTTATGGCAGTTCCGACGGATATACGGATAACACCGACTTCAATTCCTCTAATCTCTTCTACACAGCCGGTTTTAATAAAGGGAACACTTCATTTGATCTCCAGGCCGGATATAATGAAAAGTCGTTCGGGGCAAACAGTTTTTATTCCGCACTTTACCCTGACCAGTATGAAGAGGTTAAATCGACATTTACTGGATTAAATATTAAAGGGGGAGGAGACAGGCTCAGGTTCAGCCAGTCACTTTACTGGCGGCGGCACTACGACAGGTTCGAGCTTTTCCGGTATGAGGCACCTGACTGGTACGGAGGCCATAATTTTCATATGACTGATGTGGTTTCGCTGGATGCCGGTCTTTCAATCCCCCGTGCAAAAAGCATTACAGCAATGGGTGCGGAAGTGAGGACAGAACAGATATTCAGCAATGTTTTGGGAGAGAAGCTGGATGAACCGGTACCGGTAAAAGGCGAAAATGAGATTTTTTATGAGTATTTTAAAAGACGTAACTCTGTTAACCTGTTTGCCGGCCATACTGCATATATTGACAATTTTGTCTTTTCTGGCGGTGTTATGGCCAACAGGACATCCGGTTTATCCTGGAAGTTTTTCGGCGGCGTTGATGTAAGTTATGCCTTTACTCCCGGTTGGCGAATATTTTCTTCGCTGAACAGTTCAATGCGCGCTCCCTCATTTACGGAGATGTATTACGAAAGTCCGGTTCATTCGGCAAATCCTTCACTAAAACCGGAAGAATCGTTAACGGCCGAAACCGGACTGAAATATAGCTCAGGTGGTATATATGCAAATATTACCGGCTTCCGCCGCTATGGCAAAAATATTATCGACTGGGCAAGGCTTGATGAAACACTTACATGGGAGAGCAAAAATGTAACCCAACTGGATACATGGGGAGCAGAACTGAGCTTTGCATGGAGGAACTTCTCTGATCCTGAAAGCTTTTTCAGAAGTGCAGATGTGAGTTATGCCTACCTTAGCGTTACCAGGCAGAGCGATGAATACATTTCTGCTTATATTCTGGATCACCTCATACATAAGGTTGCAACAGGGATCTCACACAGGATGCCCGGGAATATTGATGTAAGCTGGCATCTCAGGTACGAAGAGAGGGCGGGGACCTATACCGATTTCCCGTCAGGTGACGAAAAACCCTACAAGCCTTTCTGGATTACCGATGTAAAGGCAAATTACAGTACCGGCAATCTTACAATTTTTATCGAAGCATCAAATATATTCAACACAAAATTTTCCGATATAGGGAATATACCCCAGCCCGGAAGGTGGCTTATCTCGGGGTTATCTGTAAGATTTATGTAAACCTATCCGGTTATTACCTCCCCGGTTTCGTAATCCAGCTCAGATCCCATCATGCTGTGGGGAATGAAATAGACAATTAAAAGTATCACTGCTGCAAGAATTACAGTCCATCTCCGCTCTTTTTTCCGGTTTGCAGCAATAGCCCCTATCCAGGCGATAACAGACACAAGGGTTTTATTGTCAGTCAGGTCACCTCCGAGAGGAAAACCTGTCCACAGATCACCAAAGGCATACTTTTGTATTATTGGACCAAGTATCATCCCCCCCGCTATAAGAAAAACAAGGGTATAAATTGAGTAACGCCTGAAACGTTTGTCATTGAATAACGCCATTAAACCTGTTAAATTTGATAACAGCATTGCAACAAACATAAATATTATGTGTGGCACAAGGAATCCTGCAGGAACCGGGTCTTTGAAACGAATAATAACAGATTCGGCATCAACGGGCTTGATCCTTTCTTCATTTGATTCAAGCACAAGATAATACTCAAGTTTCCCTGCTGCAGGCATTACAGGAAGCTGAGCAAACAAATCCTTACCTTCCCTCTCCAACCGGACTCTCGTCCATTCATCATCAGTAGGGTACCTGCGGTAAACCACTTCACCTTCAACTGAAGCAGGCGCATCATTAAGCGTAACAAAAAAATCCCTGTCAGTATCGTGACTCCGGATCAGCCGGAATGTCCATGATTCTTCATCATCTAATGTGACAGTAACTCTTTTGGGATGGGTAGGGCCTGTATAGCGCTGGTATATTGCAGATGAAAGTGTGATTATAACCGCAACTGTCCAGAATATGGCTGTTTTGTTCATTTTATATAGTATAAAATTTAATGCTTCGTGAAACAGCAGTTCAGCATCCGGCGTTGACAAACATGGGATTTATCCGTGTTAAGAAAAGAAGGATCTTCTTTCTGTCCTGCTGATTATTTTAATGGTTATTTTATATAATTGAGGTATTTATCTGTATCGTCTCCAAATATTTTCAGTCCGTCAGGGGCAACCCAAAAGGTGCATTTTTCCCCTTTCACTCTTGAAAAGTAAACATCATGTTCCTTTTTCTCACCGTCGAACATAATCACTTTCACGAGGTTTTCGTGTTTCTCGGGGGCTGCGAGACTGACATGGCAAACAGGACAAATGAATTCCACTTTTTCGCCTTCCAGGATATGGTATCCGGGGTGTGTTTCACTGTCATAATGACCAAGCCTGGGGTCTAGAAGCATCAATCCTCTTTCTTTTTTCTCATTTTCTACAGCAAAAATGATCCTGTGGTGGAGATTGAGATTGCTTCTGCATTTGGGGCATAAATAATTGTGTTCCATAGATTCTCCATTTTGTTTGCAATATAATCAAAACTGATAAAAAACAAATTAAAAAGTCTTTCGGTTTCCCGGGGAGCAGTTCCGTAAAACAAAGTTTTTCCCTTTTTATCTGCATGTATTTCTGACAACTGAGAAAGGTTTTAATATCCTCAGGCACCATATTCTGTTTTTACTGTCGAAAAATGGTCAATTTTTTCATTCTCCAGCGTTACTGTCCCCTGCATAAGATTAAC